>JAQUOK010000188.1 GCA_028717165.1 Victivallaceae bacterium
CTGCTATATCATTTATTATATATTTTTCTGCTTTTATTTTCATAATATATGAAATCCTTTCATACTTTAGTATAATCGATTTCTGCTTCAATGTCAAGTGTATATCAACACTTTTTTCAGAAATTAAAATTCCGATTGTAATCGGTCAGTCGCTTTTTGGTAGTTTTTCCGACTTTTTACAGATTTTTTTCTTTTTCTATTTGAATTTCCGGGCTTGTTGCGTATATTATCGGAAGTCCGATTTAGGACATGTTAATTAGGACATCCGATAAAATTTAAGGAGCAGGCATGACAGAAAAAGAATTGATGAAAAAGTGGTTCGCCGCAGTAAAAGGAACCGGCTTTATCGCCAAAGGTTCGATTCGTCAGTACAAGCGTAATTGCGGAAAAAAGAGCTGTCCCAAATGTGCTTCAGGCGAACGTCACCTGACTTATCAAATGACCTATTATAAAGATGGCCGGCAACACTCAAGATATGTTGGCCCCACCCAAATTGAGGAATTCCGCCAGGCGATAGCCAACGGCCGCAAACTCGAAGAATTGATGGTCGATTTCGGCCTCGAATATCTAAAAATTCTCAAAAAGCAAGCCAAAGAAAACTGACGTTGCATTACAGTAAACGCTATAAAAAACGCATTGCACAGCTCGAATGCGAACTCGAAATGTATAAAAAAGTTGCGATTGCCGCAGAAGCGAACAGCAAACAAAACCTTATTCTTTTTAAAGAAGAACAAAGGAAACGGCAAAATCTGGAATCGGAACTGGAAAAGCAGAAACGCTTGAATACCGACTTGCAGGCAAAATCCTGCCTTTGGGAGCGGGAAGGAAAAAATCTTCATGCTGAACTCAAAAAAATGGGTGAACTATCGGATGCGTATGCGGATTCACTAAAGAAGATAAAAGCCTTGGAAAAGAAGTTGAATATCCGCAAAGGCACGGAAGATCCCTATGGCCTTAATACGCCTTCAAGCAAGAAAGTGAACAAACCTAATTCTACAGCAGAAAATCGTGCTAAGCGCGGTGGAGCCAAGCCGGGACATGAAGGACACGGCCGTAAAGATTTTACTGTTGCTGAAGCTGACCAGGTAACATACAACTCTGTTCCGTCAGGCAGACCGTGCTGTGATAATCCGGATTTACACCCTGTCGGTACCGTGAATCATGCCGTATATAATTTTGTGCCGATGAAATTGGAAAAGGTAATGAATGTTAATACTAAATATCACTGCGTAAACTGCGACAGTGATGTCCTTGCGGCTGCTGAAGACACTTTTCCCGGCGCAAAGTACAGCAACATGGCTGGAGCATTGAGTATCGCTGAATGTTATTTCCATAACGCTACAATAGGCAGTGTCGCTGAACGCTTCGGCATCAATAAAGGAACTTTGATCGGCATAGCTCACAGGTATGCTGACGCACTTGAACCATTGTACCGTCAGATTATTTTTGAAATGCGTAAATCTTTATTTCTTCATGCGGATGAAACCGGATGGAGCATGGACGGCAAAAAAGCTTATGCATGGCTCTTTGCCAACGATTTATTTCAAGTATTCGCGTTCCGGGAAACGCGCGGTTCGATAGTTCCGAAAGAAATACTTGGAGAAGAAGAATCTGAGCTTATTTTAATCGTTGACCGCTACCGGGGATATTCGCCGTTGTTGCTGTTCCGGCAATTCTGTTACGCCCATCTGTTCCGGGATGTTGAAGAGCTTAAACTTGAGTTCCCGGACGATAAACAAGTAACTGTTTTCTGCGATGATTTAATGAATCAACTCACAAAAGCAATGAAACTTAAAAGCGAATCTTTGAGTCGACAAAAGTATGTTTCCAAAGCCAGAAAAATAAAAAAAGAAATTATGAGAATCTGTCATGAGGAAGCTAATGATCCGGGAGTTCAAGGTATCCAGGACATATTCAGAGAAAATGAAGATAAACTTTTTCACTGGGTTGAAAATCCGGATATTCCCTGCGAAAATAACTTCGGAGAACGCAATCTTCGACCAGTAGTAATACTGCGCAAAATAAGTTTCGGATGTCAGTCTGAACGTGGAATGCGTACCCGGGAAATCCTGATGACTATTCTTCATACGGCAAAATGCCGGGGACACGATCCGGTTAATTTCCTTGAAAGAGCCCTGAATATATTATGCAAAGACCCCAAAGCAGACTTGCGCCATTTGATTTTTTCAGATGAACTTTCAAATAGCCAGGACGATTCTATCGCGGCTTGACCAAAAAGCGACTGACCGATTACTTCCGATTGAAGTTTAAAGCGCAGGTGTTTACCGAAAAACCGGAGCCCTGAACAAATTTCAGGGCGACTAACCTGAATAATTCATAAATTTGATTTTCCGGCGTTTTTCGCCGGTTTTGGCAGCCAGAAGATGGCATTGGCGGCCGGGTTGTTTGAAAATCTCAGTCCGACAGGGCGAGAATCGGGAATCTGTGCAGACGCCCCCTTACCCCCGCTATTTTCTTTGCGGCGGGGACCGCTTTGCTGTTTCTATATCCGCAGGGCGGCGAAGAAGTCGCAGATTCTCCGGCAGATGTCTTTGCAGGGAAAATGTTGCGGCAGGTGAAAAAGTATTCTCCGGGAGGATACCTCGACCCGCGCGGCGCATTTGAGCAGGCGCAGACGAATAGTATCGAACTGTGCATTAGCCAGATGAGTTCCCGCAAGCAGCTTTTCGCGCAATGCGTGCATGAGCATGTAAGCGGCGGAATGCAGAAACAGGCGGAACTGGTTGGCGGTGGCTTTATGGCAACTGGCGCGGTCTGATTTCAGGCCGTTTTTGTGGTCTTTGATAAAAAGTTCCGCGTTGCCCCGGTCGCAGTAAACTTCCTCGTAAAGATATTTCGCCCCGGTATCTTCGAATGAGGTGACGATGTACCGGGCGTCGAGTTCACCGGAGTCGTTGACGTTGATGCGGCATATTACCCGACGGGGACGCGCCCAGGTGCCTGCGGCGTAATGTCCTGAAGCATAGACCCGGCAGGCTCTGCCGAGTTTTTTGTACTTGAGACGGGCCTGTTCAAATGCGTATTCGAATTGCCGGTTGAGCACGCGGTTCGGGCTGAGCCCGATTACGAATTCAACGCCGCCGGCTTCACACCAGGCGTGAACCTCGGGTTTGCTGTGGTGCCCGTCCGCGCGAAAAATCAGCACGGTTTCTGGGAAACGAGCGCGTATTTTGCGGACAATGCGTTTGAGCAAGGCCAGAATTTCTCCGGCGCGGGGCGTTTTGCCGGGACGGATGGTCGCGGTGATAAGCTTCCCGGTGAGGCCGTCGTATACATGAAACGGCATCAGGCAGTATTCGTCTTCGTGGGCGTTGAACAGCAGCAACTGTTGAGCTCCATGGCAATGAATCGCGGTCGGATCCATATCAATGACGATGGCTTTGGGAGCTTTATCGAATGAGTCGAGAAAAATGTCGCCCAAAGCGTAACCAAGGCAGACAAGTTCTTTGCTGTTCACTCGGTTTTCAAGCCGGGTCATGGTTGGCTGGGACGCCAGAGCCGTGTCTGGGCCGGGGGCTTTTCCGACTGCGGTTTGAAATGCCGGATCAAGCCGAAGGTGGTCGCAGTCGTCAGCGTCCTCGTAGCCTTGGCAGATCTGCAGAATACGCTGGCAGATCAGATCGGACAACGAATGCTCGACGTAGGACCGGTGGCGCTCGTCATGGATGCAACCGGCAAGTTTTGAAGATAAATTGAGGCGGTTTTCAAGTTCACGCAGCAGTACGGCTCCAAAGTCGCTGGTGACTTGCGGTTCGTCGAAGCGGGCTTCGATCCGGAGGTTTTTCAGAGACTCGAACTCCAGTTGTTCGTAGTTTTTGAATCAGACATAATTCACCTTGATAAGTTAAAATGGCAATATAACACATTGCACGATAAATGCTTGTAGTAAAAATAGAAAATTTTATGAATAATTCAGGCTAAGGCAATATGGATCTGCGGGTCTATATTTTTTTAAAAAACATTTCCAAATGGACTTTTCCCTTGCCGGTATAATTCAATATTGCTATATTTCCCGCATTTTGAATATTATAATTCGCTACATTAACCGTTTTTATCTTGGGTAACGTATATCCGTCGGGAAGATAGATAAATATTTTCGCTTCATTCTGGTCATGGAAAGAAGAATCAAGGCAGAGAACATTCTCACAAGAATCATATTCCAGGCGGTTAAATTCAACGGCCCCCTGAGTAAAATGCATGGAAGTGGATAAAAGTTGAGGTATTGTCAGTACCTTTCTTATACAAAGAAGTTTTGTCGAATGAGGAGCTACATTTATTGATATTTTTTCACTTGCAGTTCCAAGATAAGTCTCGTTCCAGAAATCAAAAATATGATATTTCAGCTTTTTATTCTCCAGACCGATATCGCTGACGTTGAAACAAATCTTTTCCTCATCCTCTTCCCAATTAAAAACACCTACAATGTTCCATGACTCGAAATTTTTGTCAATTTTAAGGTTATATATTCGGGGTGCCGATAATCCGTTATATAGATCAACCATTGCCGCGGCTTTTGTATAAGGCGGAAGAATTTTTGATGCCAATTTTTTTCTGTCTGGAGGAATGACGTTTACTTTGTCTGCTATTATCGTTTCTCCGCCCAGAAGCCCATATGTCGTTAATACTAATCTCATCTCATCTTCTGACATCTGAGGTTCCTCTCCTTTCCATCCTACATTATGGGTGTAAGGCGAAATATCCTTCCGCAAGATAAGACTGGTGGGAATATTATGCCAGAAACGATTATGAATAATCCCACTCATGAGCGGAACCCGTGTGGAGTTTTTAATCTCCAACCATCGAGTTTGTATGTCCTGGGAAACTCGGTGCGTATTTGCATATCCAATTGCCGGGCCATAATAACCTTCGCCTTCAATAAGGGCATTGCCTGCTGCCTTTCTTATAACTTCATAGGCCATTCTAATATTCTGAACCGTGGTAATATTTTTTTCTTTAAATCCTTTCATCCCTTCATAATATCTTCTGTCCGGTCCATCAAGCTTTATATATCTGTATCCCCATTCATTGACCAGGGTGTTTATAACTTCCTGCAGCCAGCCTCTGGCTTCCGGAACAGTAAAATCGATAGCGCAAGAAAGCCCAAAATTACTATAGGTGAATAACGGATTGCCAGCTTTATCCTTAACACACCATTCAGGATTCTTTTTAACCAAGAACGAGTGACTGTTAGTTGTAAAAGGCGCTATCCAGATACCGGGTTTATATCCCCGTTTGCTTATTTCCCCCGCCATCCATTTCATGCCATGAGGAAATTTATCATTCGTAGCGAGCCATTCCATTTCTTCATCCTGGTAACAATCATCAACGACAATATATTCTACCAGCCATTTATTCTTTTTTAAAAGTTCCATGTTTTCGATGATATCATTTTCCGTGGCATTCTTACGATAATAATTCCATGATGACCACGCTATGGGGGGCGTTTGCGGCGGAGGCAAAGGAGACAGGTTTTTCTCAATCTCAGCAAGATAAGTCTGAATGGCTTTTGGGGTACCCGAATCGTAATCAAACATCAGCCTTTCAGACTTCAGTTCCATTCCTGGCGCCAAAAGAAAGTTTTCTGCATTTGATCTGGCGGTGATGTTAATGAAATTCGCATTATTTTTTTGCCGTTTAAACAATATTTGGCATGCCTGATCATGCAGAGTGGTAAAACCGACAAAAATTTCCCGTTTTGAACTATTGCTTTTTATCCCGGCAATTGATTCTGACATATAAGTTAAATACCTGTCCTCGTTATTTATAAAATGCTTAATTGCATTTGGGGAAAAATATTCGTCAATATTACTATTATATTTATTATGATCTATTTGACAAAAAAACACCGGATCACTCGGCATTCTTGTGCCATATCTGAATATCCAGAGGTCTGAGGCAATATTTCCCAAACAGTTGTTTTCATCCGCACAGGTTACGTCGAAAACATATAAGTCTTTTACTGCCACTGCACCAGCAGAAATGTTGCTGATCAGGATTTCCGTAAGAAAAAAAGGTATATTATCATAAAGGAATATCTTTTGCGTCAATTCCGGGGTTTTTTCCGAGGAATGTACTACTGTCAGTTCAATCCCCTCTCCATGCCAATCAGATATTTTCTTTTTTATAAAAGTTCTTTTGGGATATTCATCAACATAATATGAGATATTGCCCGAGGTTGTAAATCCGCTTTTTATATCCTTAAAGACAAGCTCACCGGTAGACTTACAAATACAATACCTGCCGTTATGCTTATTAAATTCCAGCCGGATGATACCATTTTCCAGTACAACGACATTGCTTGTTTCATGATGCTTGGTTTGTCGAGTAGACATTATAACACCTCCATTAGGTAAGGTTTGTTTTCTCTGTTATCTCCGCTCTTTCGGTATGCGGAGTGCCACAATATCATACCATCTGAGATATTATAACTGTCCCTCACA
>JAQUOK010000189.1 GCA_028717165.1 Victivallaceae bacterium
TCTCTCAGGCTATCGACAGGGCTGTACCGTAATAATTTCCGCCGTAGACACCCGCAAATCACGCTCGGAGATCAATGAATATTTATGCAATTACCATAACGCTTATTTAATCGACTGCGGCTGCGGACGCGATTTTGGGCAACTCTGCTGCGGCAACGGTTCGCCGGAGCTCCCGTATCCCTGGCAGAAACACCCGGAAATGATCGATCCCGCGCAAGACGGCGTCCGGCGTTCAAGCTGTTCCATGGCGGATTCATTGCAGCATCAGGGACTATTTATAAACCAATGGATCGCCACCGGAGTCCTCGAAATGCTCTGGCAGTTGTTCAGAAAAGGCGGACTGGATTATTCCGAGCTTTATTTCAACCTCGCCAGCGGCAGCATGAGGCCGGTTGCGGTTCAAGATTATAATCCGAAAAATGAGGAGAATTGATGCCGGTAATTTTCAGGCGAATAATATTATTATTTGAGCAGCTTTTTGACTTCACGTTTCAGGACTGGCAGGCCTTCAGTTATTGTATCCCAGACGATACTGTCGAGAATATTATCATAGCCATGGACAATCCGATTTCGCATACCGATAATTTCTCTGGTTTGAGATATCTTGACCGCCGGGTCAAGTTTCAAGATATGGTTCATCGCTTCACCGATAATCAGGAGCCGCAGGTTTACAGAGTCTTGAATAGTGAGATCAGAGGAATAATCCTCGTATTTCATTCCCTTGGTCCGTTCTTCTATGAGCTCAATCGCCTGCTTGATATCCTCAAGGTATTTATCTATTTCATGCCTCATATAATAAAACCTTATGCTGATTGACGGATTCAATAAAATAAGGATTCTTCAATGAATCCTCTGTAACCAGATCGACATGTTTGTTAAAAGCCTTTTCTAGTTCGCCATTAAGATGGAAATAAGTCTTGGAAATGCCCTTGAAGTATTTTGAATCAAATTTGACCAAAAGGTCAATATCACTGTTGCCGGTAAACTGATCATCGCTTACTGCTGAGCCAAAAAGATACAAAGATTTGACTCTATGCTGTCTGCATAGATCTCTGATTTTATCCATATTTTCTGATATGATCCGGTTCATAGTTCACCTTTGCCTGATATTCTCTATTCATAATATACATCAATAGGTTTTAATAGTCAAATTCGATATTATGCTTAAAATATGAGAGTTGACTATTGATTGTCATCTTATCTCGATCATACTTCTTATCCCCCAAAAGATTCATTTTATTTACGATAGGCGGTTTTTCTCACAGAAAAATATTATTTTCCTTTTGATTTGACGGCGCGGCGGTCGGAAGCGACCGCGCCGACTGAGAGGAATTATTCATAGAATTCCGGTTGAGCGTGGAATAAAAATCCTATACAGGAGGCAATATATGCCTATTAGAACAGAAGACCCGCAGGCCCTCGAAAAACTGGAGGCTAAGCTTAAAAAGCTCACCGAACGTCAGGATATGATGAAAAACATCAATTTGATCCTCCGCAATTCCCGGACCTCGAAAGAAGAGAAAATCAAACTTGTCTGCGAAAAATATCAATTCCAGGTGGAAACCGTCGAAAAACTGATGAATCCGCCATACAGCTATATGAAAGTCGGCTTCCAGAGTTTCGAACTGAGTAATAATAACGCCGAAATTGGTCGCATTAAGAAACGAATAAAACGTGTTCTCCGCTATCAGGCGGAAGCGCGGGAAGTCGAAGAAACCGGTGAACTGCCGGAAATCGAATTTGACGGCGGCAGCATCGTGGACAACGTGCCGTATAACCGGATTCAGATATTCTTCGACGAAAAACCGGATGCCGATATTCGAACTAAACTCAAGCGAAATGGTTTCCGCTGGGCGCCGAGTAACAGCGCCTGGCAGAGTTACCGGAATCGGCATACTCTCGACTGGGTAAAACAGGAATTTAACGTGGAGGAAGCCGTATGACTATCAAATTACAATGGGGACTGAATCCGGTTCCGGAAGATGCCTGTGCCGCCTGGGGCGCCCGCGCTATTCTGGAAAATCAAGTTCTCGATCTGCTGCCGGATCGTCAGGACTTTGCCGCTCCGGAAATGCCGGAATCCGAAAAGAAAGTATTCATCAACTGGATCAATAATACCGCTCTGGTGAAACTGCGGAAACATATTGTCGACCACTCCTGGAACAATGATTCTGAGGAAGTGTTTGAATTCCATGACGGCGTTTTTCATACGCTTGCTTCCTGTAAAAAATCTTACGGATACTGTTACATTTTATGCTGGCAGGAAAAGTCAGAACGTAAATAAAAAATCAAAAAAACGGAAAAAACCATGCACAAACAAACCTTAAAAAATCTGCTTCGCTATCATACCAATGTTACGTTTGAAGAATTCCACCGGGAAATTTTTCCGGATTTCAAACTGGCCGGATCAGTCAATTACCTGAACAACAAGTTCCGCATCTTCCATGACTGTTTTTTTCTTTTTCTGGCAGAGCTGGATGAATGTCGTCTTGAGTACCTTGCCGATGCCATTTTAAAGCGATACGGCAGCGACGACCCGGAGTATTGCGACATCGTGGAAAAAGCGGAAAAAATCCTGACGCGCAGCAAAGCCAAAAATCCTTCGGAAAAAGTCCGGGATGAAATCATCCGGGGAACCGACGATTTGCTGGTCAATGAATTATATCCGTTCAAGACCAAACTCGACACGGAGGGACGTGAAATGGAGTTTGCGGTCATTCACGACCTGATCAACCAGCTTGAATCAATCAGCCGGGGAGAATTCTGAATGCTCCGTAACATAAGATTTTTTGAATATACTCATTTAAAGGAGCTTAACTATGCCCATTCCTGAAAAAGTTAAACAAGCTGTCCGTGGAGTTCTCGAAGCCGAATGCTGCAAGGATAAAGATGGAATATTTTATACGGAAATCTATGCGGATTATCAGGATAAACTGAGCGATAAAGACATTTTGAACATCAGCCAAGCCGACGATCCGCACGATGCGTTCGACGAGCAAATTATGGAGAATTATGAAAACTGCGAATGGGATTATGAAGCCGAACTGCGGAAAAAAATCATGGAAACCGAAACAATCGCAAATGCCATCAAGGCCGACGAAAGCACAGAAGAAGAAATCGCGGAGTTCGCCCGGGATCAGTATTATGCGAATCTTCCCTATGAACATTTCCTATGTCAGAATATTTATGTTGATATTCTCATAAACGCCGGTGATCTTAATTTTGATTATACGCTCAACGCGCCTTTTGCAAGCTGGGACGGACGAGATGCTAAAATCATTGATGAAAATTCAGGAGTTCTATGGCTGGCCCGTCAACAGGGATATACGAAAACCGCGTTGACTAAAGCCCTCCGCGACCGGGAAACCAATGACAATGAGTTTTTGAAATCAGTTTTAGCCGAAGTCGAAAACGTTACGACCTCAATGAATGTCCTGACTTTCCTGGTCAAAATGCCCCTGAAAGAATGGTTCAAGCTTCATGACGCGATCAGCAAAGAAAAACCGCTAAATGATTGTTATTTTCCCCGGAAAAGTAAAGGGCGCGGTTACATCATTTTGGACGAAGGAACAACCTGCGGCTTGTATGATCCGTGGAACGGCGCCGGAAGCGTCCTTGAGATTCAACTCGAAAAAGACGTCAGGCTGCCGATACGGATGATTGATTCGGCCTGGCCGGATGGCGGACGCGGCTACAGCATTAATGAAATTTACGGACTCTGTTTATCCGCATGGACCAGCAATGCCGTCAAGGAAATCCATGAGCAAAAACGTACCGCGTAAAAAGAACACGGCAAAAAACGGAGTAAACAACAAACTCTTTCAATTCGGTTCGCCGTGTCATGCCGGAAAGCCGCTGAAGCGCGGCTCCGGTATTTTTTACGGTTAAAACGAACCGAATGAAAGGAATATGCCATATGGACGAAGCAATTCAACTTGATCTTTTCGATTTTGAAGACACGGCGCCGGTAATGGAACTGCCGACATTAGCAAGCCTGCAAAAACCGCAAGAGAAAGCGCAAATCACTCCGCTGGAGCCTGAAATAATTTCACGCGATAACTTCCGGATAAGCCCGGATGATGTCCTGTATCCGGCTGGCGCCAAACATAAGATCGCCGCGAATATTGAAGCAGTCAGGCTGCTCAAGGAATTGGAACAATCCGGCGAAACCGCCTCGGATGAAGACTGCCGGAAACTGATCCGGTATTCCGGCTGGGGCGGCGTTCCCCAGGTATTCGATCCGGAAAATGCCGGATTTTCCAAAGAGTATGCTGAACTCAAGAGCATTCTCTCAAACGAGGAATATGCTTCGGCGAGGGCCTCGACGCTGAACAGCCATTATACCCCGAAGTTCCTGATCGAATTCATGTGGAAAATCGCTGAAAAGACAGGGATTACGCAGGGAGAATTCGGAGAGTTTGGATCTGGCGTCGGGCATTTTATCGGGATGATGCCGGAAGCTTTTCGGGGAAACTTTACCGCGGTTGAAATCGACGATATTTCCGGACGGATCATGAGACAGCTTTACCCGCGGGAAAAGGTCATTATCAAAAATTTGCAGCAAACCTTCATTAAACGGAATTCGCTGGATCTCGTGATCGGCAATGTCCCGTTTGACCAGGTGGGTGTGCACGATTCGGATTATGTCGGCTATAATCTGCATAATTATTTTATCGCGCGGGCGCTGGACGCATTGAAACCGGGCGGTTTTGCCATTTTGCTGACTTCCGCAAGCACGCTGGATTCCAAAGCAGTGAACGCAAGGTCGAATTTTGCTTCACGGGCGGCGCTGGCGGCGGCGATCCGGCTGCCGAATACCGCGTTCGCGGAGATCGGAACGGAAGTTGTCGCAGATATACTTGTTTTCCAGAAAGGAGCGGTCGCGAACGAAAAATTCCTCGAACTGGAAACCGTTGAAACGGCCGACTATAGCGGGGAAATGCGGATTAACGAATATTTTGCCAATCACCTGGAAATGATCCTGGGAACGCTTTCAAATACCGGAAAAATGTATGGGCGAACCCAAAGCGCCACCGTGCTGCCGTTTGAGGTGCCGCTGGCGGAATCCTTGACCGTGCCGGAATTGACGATACAAACGGTTGATCAGCCAGAAACGGATATGTTCGGAGTATGTGATAATGAGCCTGAAGAAATCGAACTTGACGAATCGCTCCGGGAATATACGCTGTTTCAGCGTGACGGCCGCATCTGGCAGTGCCGCAACCATAAAGGAGTGTTGTTTACCGATAATAACGGGCGGGAGTTCTCCGGCAAAGAACGCCGTAAAATCGAACATTTCATTGATTTTAAGGAACGCTTAAACCTGCTTTTGCAGTATCAGCTCGATCCGAATGCCCTAGATAACGTCATTGAAGCACAGCGGGCAAAGTTGAAACAGAGCTATGATTTTCACATCAGGAATTTCGGTAATCTCAACAACCGGATCATCCATCGCAATTTGCAGGAAGACCCGGATTATCTCAAACTCGCCGCGACTGAAAACATCCGCAAAATAGTTAAAACTTCGCTTGACGGGATCAAAACCCACCGCCTGGTCCATGAAAAAGGCGATATTTACTTCAAGCGGACGCAGCATCCCTGGCGGGAGCCCGACCATGCCGACGATATTGTGCAGGCGGGAATGATCTCATATGCCTACCGGCACCGGATCGAGCTTGATTACGTGGCGGCAATGATGAAGCTATCGAAAGATGACGCTTTTGCACAGTTGTTAAGCTCAGGCGAATTCTTTGAAAATCCGGTCAACGGGAAAATCGAACTTAAAAGCGAATATCTTTCGAGAAACGTGGTCTGCAAACTGGAGATCGCCCGTGGGACAGCACCGCAGAACGTCAAGGCGCTGGAAGCTGTCCAGCCGCCCCCATTGCGGATCGAGGACATCGACTTTCAACTCGGTAGCTTCTGGATTCCGCCGGAAACCATACAGAACTGGCTGGAAAAAACCTTCAGCATCAAATGCCAGGTATCCTATCCGCAAAGCGAGGATAAATGGTATGTGACGGCCGATTATTCCGTGCGTTACAGCATGACCGAATACCAGGTGGCGGACTGGGACTTGTTCAAACTGGTCGAGTGCGCGCTGAATCTCAAGGAACCGATTGTCCACCGCAAGGAATGGGATGCCGAACGCGGCGAAGAAAAACTGGTTGTCGACCAGGAGGCGACGCTGACCGCGAGGCAGTACAAAAACGAACTTCAGGACAAGTTCCGGAACTATGTGCTGGACACGCCCGATATGGTCGAAGAACTGGAAAACATCTACAATTCGATTTTCAACAGTCACGTTACCCGGCAATATGAACTTCCGGCGTTCGATATCTATCCCGGCGCGGTCGGCCTCATCGATGGAAAGAAATTCGTCTTGAGGACGCATCAGAAGCGGGCGGTGAGCCGCTGCATCGAAGGAAATACGCTTTTGGCGCATTGCGTGGGAGCG
>JAQUOK010000190.1 GCA_028717165.1 Victivallaceae bacterium
ATATTACGAAATATAAACAGAACCTCATGGCATTGGATATTGCGGCGGAGGAATGGAAAACTACTTTTGACGCCATTCCCAACGCCGTTTTTCTTCTGGACAGGGAATGCCGGGTCGTAAAATGCAACCGGGCCGCTGAAAAGTTATTGCGGAGGAAAAAAAGCGGCCTCATAGGCCGGCAATATCGTGAAATCATCAGTAAACGCGGCGGGCCGCCGGAGGCGTGTCCGTGCGTAAAAATGCTGAAATCCGGGCGCTGCACAAGGGAAATATGTTCTTTCAACGACAGAATTGTTGAAATTACGGTTTCCCCTGTTTCCAGCCCGACAGGGGAGATTCACGGTTCCGTAATTTTATTTACTGATATTACCAGGTTGAAAAATGCGGAAGAACAGTTAAAACATAAAAATAAACAACTGCAGAGTATCTTTCATACGGCGCCGATAGGCATCTGTGTGATTTCCGGCAGAACGTTTGTTCAGGCGAATGAACAGATGTGCGAAATAACCGGCTACAGTTGTAAAGAACTTATCGGCAAAACTCCCAGGATGCTTCATGACTGCGATGCGGAGTACAATCGGATTTCTGATATTGTCCGGAGCGCCCGCGGAAACGAAATTGCCGTCGTCAGGACTGAAATAACCAGGAAAGACGGTCGTAAAGTTGACGTATTGCTGCATTTTTCCGCCTTGAATCTCAAGACGGATACGTTTACTTTTACGGTGACGGATACTTCAAAAAACAAATAAAACCAAGTTGCAATCAAAAATATAATATTGTTGTTTCGTTAACCCTGACAGGATTATTCAGCGTAGCCCACCGCAACGCGGTGGGTAAATATTACCGCCAGTTTCTGTTCCCTGAAGGGGAACTTCAATTATAATTCGTATTTTGAGATTCCCCTTCAGGGAACATTTCAGAAACGATAATATTCCCATGGATAAAATTTATTATTCTTTTGTTGCAACTTGGTATAAAACTCGCTGTCTGCGTAATTGGGAGTTCGGCAGCAGCTTTTATTGAGAGCCCTCCGGTCATTAAATTTCCGCCGCGCCCCGCGCTCCTTCCGTTGCTTTAAAAATATTTTTTCGATAAAAATTGTACGCGTCGGCTTTACTGCCTCGATTATGAAGCAAAATAGACTTTTTCAGTAATGGCTACATCAAGGTGTGCTCGAAATTGAAGCTTTCGATTTCCTTAGCGTTCCAGTCCGCGTTGGACAAATCGTAATAATCGGCGGTGCCGGGCAGACGCGGGATGGAGAAGACGCTTTTCGGATAAAGACCGGTAATATGGGTGTAACGGTTTTCCTTGACGACAAAGCGGTGGTTGCGAATATCCTTTATTTCGCCGTCGGCCGCTATATGGGCCCGGGTCGCCAGGAGGGGGGGGCGGCCGTAACGGTAAATTTCAACCGGCAATACGGATTTTTCAACCAGGTCGTTCAGCGCTTCGCGTTCCAGTTCGATCCAGCCCTGAATTTTCGCGGCATGCAGTGCGGCAAGTTCCCGGACCGCGTATGAATTGCAGACCGGCAGAGGGAAGCCGGTAAAAATCTGAATGTCAGGATATTCACGCAGCAGGTCGAAAGCAAAAAGCCCGGTAACTCTGAAACGCCGTATCTTGCGTTCATAGGCATCTTTTATCATCCGGCGCAGGCTGGCAAGATGTTTTTCCGGGCAGAAAGGCGGGATGATCGCTTCGTCGGCCATACGGTTGATTTCAAAAATGGAGTATGCCTTGATCGCGCGGCGTTTTGCCGGAAGCCGGGTTTGTGGGCCCATTACGATGGTTTCCGGCAGTTCGGCGGCGTTGATCGCGGTTTTCCCGGTTTGGAGATAATCTTTCCGGAACTTTTCCAGCGCTTCGACATTGTTGCCGAAAATATTATCGAAATTGACGTTTTCCCGCGCCCAGTCCCAGAAAGCCCTGCGTGCTTTTTTGAGTTCGCTGGCGGGAACGAAATACTCGCCGTCGATAACGGCGTGGATATTGCCTGCCCGTAATTCCTGCGAAGTGCTTGCCATAAATTCCATAACGGCTTTCTGCGGAACCAGCGGGTGATGTCTGGCGGGCTGGGTCATTAACGGATGTTCCCAGGCCGGACTGCCGGAATTGAGGATGTTGACCTGGATACTGTTTGCGGAGATATTGATCTGCAGATCCAGGGCGGAGCGCAATTCCGGCAGACCGGCCAGTTTGCCCTGCATTTCATCATAATTTTCGCCGATCTTGTAGACGAGGCCTTTTTCCGGGATTTCCTTGTCGCAGGACATGGTACATTCCTGCCCGGAAGTTGCCTTCAGTGCCGGATGACCGTTTACCGACATTGCGGTTACGGTCAGGGCCGGGCCCTCGTCCCCGTTCAGGGGCTGTATCCGAAGCCGGTCGCCCAGGTATAAGCGATGGGCGGTTTTAAACGAAAATCCTTTTGCGGTGTTAAGTTCCACGTGTCCGCAAAGCAGCCCCGCCGCGCCGGGAGAGTCGTGTTTTATCAAAGTTCTGAGGGATTGTTCGGAATAGAATCCGTGAGACCATTTGCGGCCGTAAGTGGCGCTCAGTATTTTTCTGGCTTCGCCGAGCAGTTTACGGTCGGGTGCGGTTGGGGAATCAAGCAGCAGGCGGTAGGCTGCAACCGCATTTTTGACGTAATCGGGTTTGCGCAGACGCCCTTCGATTTTCAGAGAGGCGATCCCCATTTGCCTGAACCTGTAAACGAGATCTAAAGTGCTTAGATCCTGGGTGGAAAAAAAGAAACCGTTGCCTTGGCCGCTGTAAAAACGTCTCCGGCAAGGCTGTTTGCATTTTCCCCGGTTGCCGCTCCAGCCTCCAAGCCATGATGAAAACAGGCATTGTCCGGACAGGCAGCAGCACAAAGCGCCGTGCACGAAGACTTCCAGTTCAACCGGGGAATCCTGCTGCATGGCCTGCAGTTCCTCAAGCGTGATCTGCCGTTCGAGGATGACGCGTTTTACTCCCATTTCAGCGGCAATCCGCAGTCCGGCCGAATTGTGAAAGCCCATTTGGGTGGAAGCATGGATCTCCGGATCGGGAAAATATTCCCTTATTATCCGCAGGACGCCCAGATCCTGAACGATCACTCCGTCCGGGCGGATACGTCCGAGTTCGGCCAGAAATCCGGCGATTTCGGGTAATTCCCGTTCTTTTATCAGAGTATTCAGAGTTACATAGACTTTGCGGGAATGCCTGCGGGCGTAGGCGACAAGGCGCGACATATCGTTGAACGAGAAGTTTTCACTGCGTTCCCGCGCGTTGAATTTGCTTAATCCGGCGTATACGGCATCGGCGCCGGCGTCGATCGCCGTTATTCCCGCCTGCAGGTTGCCTGCCGGGGCCAGGAGTTCGGGTATGTTTTTAGTTTTTTCAATCATAGAGTTTATTTTTTATTACCGGTTTTGATCAGACGGTTGACGAAAGGACAAGCCTGTGAATCGCGGACGCTTTTGGGCCGCTTCCAGAATTCCGGTTCCCAGAAACGCAGTTTCGTATCGCTGAAGTCCGTATGGTCCTGCGGCATGTTTATATCAATGGTATTGGTTACCGGGTCCTTCACTCCGAACGCCTTGATCACGCATTGCTCCTGGGTTTTGCCCATCAGCCGCGGCATGCAGTACATGGCGTTGTACCATATTCCCAGACAGTGGTCATTCGAGGTCAGCGGGTTAGTGAAATAGAGGTCTATCCAGGTCAGGACGCTGCCGCGGGGAAGGAGCCCGCCGACCATCATTGCCCTGGAATCAAGGTTAGGCTGGATGCAGAGGTTGTAAAAGGTCGATTCAGGATATTTTTCCAGATAGGGGCGCAAGGCTCTGGCGGCATCCGAACAACTGCACGCGGGGGCCATATAAACGAGATTTTTATAAAAAAGCATATCATAGCGGCACAGCATTTCATTGAGGATGAATGCGCCCATACTGTGGCCGATGAGGGTTATTTCGTATTCCGGGTGTTTTTTTACAAGCTTGACCAGACGGTCCATAAATACGGACAGCGCCCCGTCCGGCGGTGAGATCATGGTATTGACCGAGTCGGAGAAGGTAGCTTCGAAACTTTCCGACCTCTGGAAGACGATTGTGGAGCGCCGGATCATTACATCCCAGGCGCTTTTGCCGCCGACGTCGATAAGGGCGGTCGTTAAAATACGTACCGGGAACGTGATGCAGTATAAAACGCTTTTAGCAAGCGGATAAGTCCTTTTGCTGTAATCTTCCCCTGCATAATAACGCATTTTCAATTTGCTGATTTTTTCGGCGTCCTCGGCAGGAATTCCTTCTTTCAGCGGGTCATTGGAAAAAAGTATATGGCTCTGGAACGCTATGTTGATCGGAAGGCGTACGATTGCGCGGCCGATGTCAAGTGCGAGATAGAACGGGGAAAGTATCGGGCCGTAGGTATAGGTTTCGATGCCGCGCCTGATGAAGAACAAATGGTCGAAGTAGGAATCCGCCAGACTGGATTCCCAGTTGATCATGACCGGATAATAATCGGATTCGTCATAAATGGTTTTGGACATTTCCTCGGTGCGTTCCACGGTTGAATCAAGGGAATTCATACCTCCGAACGCATACAGCAGAATTTTTTTACGGCCGCTTTTTTTAATTCCGTTTATTATGGATTCAACCTGTTGTTCGTAACTGTATTCATCTTCATCGATGATTTTGCCTGAGGACATTTTTATGGGGTACAATTCGGCGGTACCGTCACTATTGATGGCGATCATGCGTTCCGAAGTCGATTGTGAAAGTTCCAGGGAACTGCATGCGCACAGGAAAAACAGCGGCAGACTCAGGGCAAAATATGTTACGAACCTCATATCTCCTCCTTATCAGTTATCAGTTATCAATTGCCGGCCTGACGACCGGCGCTCCCGGCTTTTCATCGATATTCATACTTTATTCTTTCAAGGCTATTGCGAGTATGTCGTAACCGGCGTTGGGAAGGCTGATGTTCTTAAGTTGTTCCGCGATGAATTTAAGCCGGTCGGATGAAGGCAGCACTTCCCGGTACTGCAGACTGTCTTCACAATGCGCTTTGGTTATTATACCGCGTTCGATCAGATAATCCACATTCCGTTCCTCCTGTCCCGGGATAGGATTGATGATAACCATCGGTTTTTCCATGGCAATGCATTCGGAAGTGGAAATTCCGCCGGGTTTGGTTACGATGATGTCGCTCATCGCCAGGTACTGCGCCACTTCATCGGTGAACGGTACGGTCAGCAGCCGTCCGGGATAGTCTTTTTCCAGCGCCTGAAGGGCCTGGATTTTTTTCGGATTGGCTCCGGCCATGGCGATAACTCCGTATCCGGAGAAGCGTTTCAGCAGGATTTCGCACAGACGGGTCATTTTGCCGACGCCGTTGCCGCCCATCATCACCAGAAAAATGGGAGTATCGGCGTCAAAACCGTTTTTCCGGCGCAGGGAGACGACTTCATCCCGGAGATATTCCCTGGTAAATTCGGGGAATACCGGGCAGCCGGTAATGTGTATGCGTTTATCTTCGACGCCGCGGGATATCAGCAGGTTCTTCACTTCGGTGCAGTTAACGAAATAATTGTCCAGAACCGTATTGATATAAACCCAGTGCAGCGAGAAATCCGTGACGACTACGGAAACCGGCACTTTAAAGTCGTTTTGGGTTTTATATTCGTTAAGTATTTCCGCGGGAAGAAAATGGGAACAGATAATATAATCCGGATTGTATTTCAATACTTCGCGGATCATTCGTTTTCTGATCCGTCTCCTGAACCACAGGAAGAAGCGCCCCAGAGCGGTTTCAGGGTAGGGTTTGTCGGTGTTGTAATAAATGAAGCTCCAGACGAACGGGCAGTTGTTGGCGAAGTAAAGATAGAGGTCATGGAATAGCTTTTTATAGATAAACGGCATGTAATCTTTGACGTTGACGTTCGTAATTTTCAGGTGGGGGTATCTTTCTTCGGCACAGGCTTCCAGCGCTCCGGCCGCCCTGATGTGCCCGTTGCCCATCGGGCCGCTCAGGATCAGTAAATGTTTCTGGTTGGAAGTCTGCAATTCGCTTACTCCGGTATATTGTAATTGTTAAATTTATATCAAATAGCTAAAAATAAGCTTTTATACCTTTATTTTCAAGCTCCTTACGATAAATGTTAGTTAAGTTTGCATTAATTTTGAGAAGCCGTTCGAAAGCAGCCTTTGCCCGGATGCAAGGAATTGAAAGAGAATGGGGGGCTATCGGGGAGGAGCGGTGGAGCCGCGCAGTACCAGACTGGTGCTGATCAGGGTTTCGCGCGGGGCGGATTCGCCGTTGAGAGTTATTTGGAGGTTGGAGCTTATCGCGTCGATTATTTTCTGGGAATTCTGGCTGACGCTGGCTAAATTCAGGTCTTCCGCAATCGGAGTGTTGCCGAATGATATTATCGAACAGTCAGCCGGAACCCTGATCTTCTCCG
>JAQUOK010000191.1 GCA_028717165.1 Victivallaceae bacterium
GCACAAAAGCGATCAAACTTGAACAGAATTACCGCTCTACAAACAAGATACTGAATGCCGCCAACGCCGTTATCGGGAGCAGTTCCAACCGCCACCGTAAAGAATTGTGGTCGGCGCAGGGGGAGGGAGACAACCTGATTCTGGTAAAAACCCCGGACGCGGAACGGGAAGCGGATTTCATTGCCGATTATATTGCCCAGGCGGTTGCCGATAATCCGGCTTGCAGTTACAATGATTTTGCCGTCCTTTACCGTTCGAATCACTTGTCGCGCCAGTTGGAACTGGCTCTGCGGCAGGCGTCGATCCCCTATCGCATGGTCGGCGGCCAGGAATTCTTCAAACGCAAGGAAATAAAGGACGCGGTTGCTTATTTGAAAGTCGCCGCCAATCCCAAAGACGACCAGAGTCTGCTGCGAATACTTAATCTGCCGCCCCGCGGCCTGGGAAAAAACGTGGTTGAAACCCTTAAAAAATACAAAGCCGCAAGCTTTCAGTCGTTTTCTTTCCTTATCAGCGACGAAACCTGCCTGAAAGACCTTTCCGCCAAAGTTGCGGCTGCTGCCCGGAGTTTCGCCGCCTGTCTTGCCCGTTACCGCGAAACTTTCGGGGAACCGGGGCAACTGGCGGCAAAAGTAAGGGAATTTCTCGACGATGCCGGTTATCTCAACGGGCTCCAGAAAATTTATAAGGATCGCGAAGAATCTTTGAAGCGGCGGGAAAACGTCTATGAATTCATTAACGCCATCGCGGAGTTCGAGAAGAAATCCGCTTCTTTGCTGACCCTTCAGGATTATCTGGAAACTTACGCTCTCATGGAGGAAAACGACAAGGTCGAAGACCGGAGCGAAAACAGCAGCGGGGTTACGCTGACTACCATTCATGCCGCGAAAGGTTTGGAGTTTCCCTGTATCCTGCAGATCGCGATGGAAGCGAATATTTTCCCTCATCAGCGTTCGGTAACCGAAGGTTCTGTTGAGGAAGAACTGCGCCTGTTTTATGTGGCCCTGACCCGTGCCCGGCGGCAGTTGCTGATTTCTTATTCGGCTTCGCGGCTGGATAAAGGGATCGAACGCAATCAGTATCCCTCGGAATTCCTTAAATATCTGCCGGAGGATATTGTCGACATTCGTACTCCCGAAGATTTGATAAAGCCTATGGATAAGGGCGAGATCAGCAAAGGCCTCGGCGCCATACTGGCGAGCTTAACGTAATTAACAGGTGAAGCGTCGGCTTTACGGCCTCGCTTATGAAGCAAAATAGACTTTTTCGGTAACGACTGTACGAGGAACATTGTGTACCGGTTTTTACCGGCCCCGTCGGTTTGGAGCGCTTGTGCAGTTTGCGTAAAATAAAACCTGTGCTTTGCTGGATTTTATCCGTATAGCGGTTAAATTAACGGGATTGTAATGAAATTCCGGATGTAATCTTAAAGGACAATAATAATGACTGAATACGAAGCGGTTATCGGATTGGAAGTTCATGTAGAGGTAAAAACTGCCAGCAAAATGTTCTGTTCGTGCGCGAATGATTTCGGCGGCGAACCCAATACCCGCGTCTGCCCGGTTTGTATGGGCTATCCTGGTGTCCTGCCGGTTCCCAATAAAAAAGCGATCGAACAGACCGTGATCGCCGGTTTGCTGACCGATTGTGAAATTGCCCGTTTCAGTAAATTCGACCGCAAAAGTTATTTTTATCCCGATATGCCCAAAAATTACCAGATATCCCAGTATGACCTGCCTTTTTGCGAACACGGGCGGATAAAGATCAGCGGCAAGGGCTTTTCCGGAGAAGACATCGGGGACGTGACGATCGGTATTACCCGTATTCATCTGGAGGAGGATGTCGGCAAATTGAATCATTTCCCGGGATACAGCGGGGTGGACTACAACCGTGCCGGGGTGCCCCTGATGGAGATCGTCAGCGAGCCGGATATCCGTACGCCGGACGAGGCTTACGCTTATTTGAACAAGCTCAAACAGATCATGCAATATGCCGGAATAAGCGACTGCGACATGGAAAAAGGCCAGATGCGCTGTGACGTCAATGTTTCCGTGCGCAAGGCCGGAACCGAAAAATTCGGCACTAAGATCGAAATAAAGAACCTCAACAGTTTTCGCGCCGTGCACCGGTCGCTGGAGTATGAGATCTGGCGGCAGCCGGAAGTCCTCGAAAGCGGCGGCGCTTTACAGCAGGAAACGCGCGGCTGGAACGACGACCGCGGCGAAACTTACCTCATGCGGGTCAAGGAAGCGGCGCATGATTACCGTTATTTCCCGGATCCGGATCTGATGCCGGTAACTTTTAGTGATGAGGAAATTGAAAATTTCCGCAAAAATCTCCCGGAACTGCCGGAAGCGATGCGCGAACGTTTTATTGCCGGTTTCGGCATAACCGATTATGATGCGGAAGTGCTCTGCCAGAGTAAGGCGCTGGCGCTTTATTTCGAAAAAGGCGCGGCACTGATAAAAACTCCGAAATTGCTGGCGAACTGGATAATTTCCGAATTGCTGCGGGAACTTTCAGATGCCGGAACCGATATTTCCGGATGCCGGATATCCCCGGAACAGTTCGCGGCCCTGATCGGCCTGATCGAAAACAACACCATCAGCGGCAAGATCGCGAAAGACGTTTTCGGGGAAATGTTCAAAACCGGTAAGGACGCCCAGGCGATCGTCAAAGAAAAAGGCCTGGAACAGGTAACTGATACCGGAGCCATTGAGACGCTGGTCGATGAAGCTGTCGCGAACAACGCCCAGCAGGTTCAGCAGTACAAGGACGGCAACGCTAAAGTTCTCCAGTTCTTTGTCGGGCAGGTGATGAAATTGAGCCGCGGCAAAGCCAATCCGCAAATGGTCGTACAACTGCTCAAACAAAAACTTGATTAATTATGGATAGTCCCGGAAAAAGACTGCTGCATGCAATTTGCGGTTTCACTGTCGGTTTGGGCCTTGGTTTTATTGTTGGTTCAGAATGGTTTACGGGATATATTACTCGCTGCTGTCTTATCGGAGCGGTTTTTTGCGCGGTTGCGGTATTTTTCCTGACAGACGAGTTTTGGGAAAAACTGGGGGAACATTTAAAAAAATGGTAAAAACATTTGCCGACTTATTTCCTGATAAGCGTTTGCAAAGTCGCCGGGCAGGTATATAATCAATAGACAATACGATTAGGGCTTGGGAAATATCTTTATGAAAATAGCTAAAAGATTTCTGCTTAATATTGCGTTTGTCAGCCTGATAACCGGCGCTATTTTTACGGTATTCATAATTTTCGGCGTCAACCCTCTGGCCCGTGAGCTGGAAAATAAAATACTTGAATCGGAATCACATTCCCGCGAAATAGTTGAGGTCAAAAGGCGTGAAGAATCGATAAAAAATATCGTCCTGGTTATTGTTCCCCTGATCGGTTTGCTGTATATCCTGTACTTATGGCTGTACATTTCGAGGAATATCGTCAGGCCCCTGGGCAAAGCGGTCAGATTTTCCAATCAGCTTGCCAATGGCGAATTCCCGGCGAAACTCCAGGCAGGAGGCGGCAGGGATGAAATTGCCGTCCTGACGAAAGCCCTGAACTATTTAAGCGACCGCCTGTACAATACGATCAAAAAACTGGAAAAGAGCCATAAACGGGAAGAAAACGCCCGTCTCGGAGCCGAACAGGCCAGTAATCTGAAATCTAACTTTCTCGCCCGTCTTTCACCTGAATTGCGTACTCCGCTCAACGCTATCAGCGGTTATGTTGAAATTATCAGAAATGATTTGAACAGCGGACGTTATGACGCCGCGCTGTACGCCCGTATCGAAAGCATTGCCGAAAACGCCGAACTGCTTAAACGGCAGGTAGCCAACCTGCTGGACATCGGGAAACTCGGTACGGAAAAGAAATATCTGGACATTACCGAATTCAACACCGGGGATTTCATGCGGGAACTGCTTGAATACAGTATTTTCTGCCTTCAGGAAAAGGATATTACTCTGGTTAATCATATGTCGCACCGCGTGCCGGAAAAAATAAGTACCGACCGTGAACTTCTTTCCCTTGTACTTGGCACTTTGATCCGTGCGCTGGCGCGGGTATCCGGGCCGGGCGAGATCATTTCCTGCGGCTGTGAGCCGGCCGAGGACAAACTGGTATTCTGGGTGCGCGACAACCGGCGGACCGAGCCGCAGGAGAACCTGGCAGCTTTGTTCAGGCGTCTGACTCCGGAGGCGGATTTCACTAAAACGGCGACTCCTTCGGTATTGAATATGATGTTCGCTTCCGAGAAAGCCGCCAGCCTGAATGCGGAGCTTAATGCCGCAAGCCATGAAGATGCGGCATGCGAATTTACACTTACTTTCCAGGCCTGGGATGTCGTCAGCGAAAGCGTTGTCGAAACTCCGAAATCACACATAGTTTCGAATTACCAACAGCAGGACGAGGAGGATTTTGACGAGTCGGAAGGCGATTATGAAGCGGTCACGGATTTCAAGCTTGAAGCGGAATTGTTTCCTGGCAACGTCCGTATTCTGCTGGCTGAGAACGACCGGGACAATGCTGAAATCCTGAACAACCTGCTGACCGCCGACGGCGGGGAAGTCTGCGTAGTGGACAACGGCGGCGACTGTATGAAAATCCTGGGAGAGGGAAACGCGGATATCCTGATATTGTCGTTATTGCTGCCTGAAACTGACGTCGTCGGCCTGATCAAAAAGATACGCAAGACGAAAAATATTGAGAAGCTTCCCGTGATTGTTCTTGCCGGATATCTCAGCCAGCATGACCGCCAGCGCCTGATCGTCGCGGGCGCAAACCGCTGTTTTATCAAACCCCTGAATTTCCAGAAACTCCGTCAGCTTATAAAAACCCTGACCGGAAGCCCGGAAAATTAGTTGATTTTGATTCCAAGACTTGTCCTGTATGAACTTACCGACTCCGCTGGGATTTTTTTTAGACAGGATTAACAAGATTTTATTTTATCCTGTATTATCAGGTTTTTCAACTCGTAGAAATAACGGCGGTACAATTCATTAAGCGAAGCTTCCTGGTGCCGGTCGTGATTTTCGGTAACCGCAGTTTCCGGGCTGAAATATATCCCTTCAGTGTTTTTCATTTTTTACTTTCCGCTTTTGGTTTCAATTGTTGTAAAATATCTTTTATCTTTTCAAGCGGCAATTTCTTTACCAGTTCTACGAGTTTTTGACGTTCCGGTTCTATTACAGATACCAGTTGGTTATAATTGGCAGAAAAATCCTTTAACGCCTTATCCGCCTCCTGATGTTTGGCATAAAGAGTTTAATGTTCTCCCCTAAATTTTTTAAACTCTTTCACGGCAGTTTTAAATTCTTTTTTAGCTCTTTAAAAAGATGGCTGTCAAAAAATTACAGCCGCAGACCAGTTATAAGTTTCACCTGTTGGTACAATTATGTAAATATTAGTGGCATCGGCACGGATATTGGGAATGAATTGGGTCTGGCCAGTGGGAACAACGTTAACTTTATTAGGAGTTTGGACCAAACCATGAGCGATAGCCTGCTCAGTACCAGTGCCAACGTTGGAGCCGGATGATTCTGTAAGATATCCATAGTTGCCCATTATATTCACTGTTACGCTCGCACCGATATCAGTAGATCCAGAAACAAATTTGTTGAAGCGGATTGTATTACCAGTAACTGGATTTATAGTTGTCATGCGGATATCGCCAGACATTCTGTTATAATCAGCAATAACCCCTGCCGACTTATAGCAACTAATCTTTCCATACAAGAAAATATTCCGCAGTAGTTGGATATCAGTTGTACTTTCTGCATAGATGCCGAGCTGAGTATGGGTGCCCTGAGTATCGTTAAAAGTGTTTCCTATAACAAGTGCATTTGATACGAGCTTAAGATATATACCAACATCGGTACTATTCTCAATATCATTATCAGAAATACGAAGGGAAGTCACATTGGCATTGTTTGAGTATACCCCCGCATAATTGTATTCAATCGTAGATGCCTTAATGGTCACGCCGGGTCTTGAAACAATGACACCGTGGGAATAACTTACGATGCACTTGTCAACAATCCCCTCATTTCGGGAGCCATTAAAATTCACGCCCCAAGATGAAAAATTGTATATTTTGGTATTTTCCAAAATACATCTACCTGCTATGAATTGAATCCCTGCATATCCTTGGTTGTTATTACCTATCTCACTATCTTTCACAATAGTTCCATAATTCTCTGCAGATATCACAATTTCAGGTAAGTTTGATGAAGTTGTATTGTTGCCATAAAGCTTAATCTGTTCAAAAATATGACCACCACATCTATCTCCTGTACCATCAAACGTTCCATCATTTATGTCCATTCCATATTTACCATTATTATAGCAAGTGACCTTATTCACCGAACATTTCCAGCTGTTTCCCATGTCAAATCCGTTGTAGGGATTATCGTGGCTAACAATAAGATCGGAAGAGCAA
>JAQUOK010000192.1 GCA_028717165.1 Victivallaceae bacterium
CTGACCGGAGTAACTCTTTCCTTTATCTTCCTTCGTTACAGTATCGGGTCAATCGCGACCACCTTTTTCATTACAGCCGTTACTTTCGGGGTTATGAGCGTTTACGGTTACGTAACCAGGCGCGATCTGACCTCTATCGGCAATTTGCTTTTTATGGTACTGCTCGGTATAATTATCGCCTCGATCGTCAATTTTTTCCTGAAGAGCCCGGCTTTATATTGGTTAATCACCTATGCCGGTATCCTGATCTTTGTCGGCCTGACCGCCTATGACACCCAGAAAATCAAGGAAATGTCCATGGCGCTCGGTGATGAATTATCGGGCAGCGAAACCGGTAAAAAACACGCAATACTCGGCGCCCTGGCCCTCTATCTCGATTTTATAAACCTTTTCCTGCTTCTGCTGAGAATTTTCGGCGGCAACCGGGATTAAATAATCCGTAAATCGTGATTATATGAAGCCTGATTTTAAAATCGAAGTTGTCGGGATGCTGGACGTCAACTGTTATCTGGTTCCGGTTGCTGAAAGCCGTAAGCTTTATATCATTGATCCGGGCGGCAATCCGGAACGGATTATTGCCGCGGCAAAGGAATTTGATTATGACGAAGCGGTAATTCTGTTGACTCACGCGCACGTCGACCATATCGGCGCGGTGCGGGATGTCGCCAAAGCCCTCGGCATCAGTACGGTTTATGTGCATAAAGATGAAGCCGCTCTTTATAAAAGCCCCCGCAACCATTTACTGCCTTATATTCCGGCCGCCGCCGATCTGCCGGAAGCCGTGACAACGGTTCCGGGCAAAGATTTTGAGCTTATCGAAACGCCCGGCCACTCTCCCGGCGGCGTCTGTTACTATTTCAAGCAGATTCCGGCGGTTTTTGTCGGGGATACGATTTTCCGCGGTTCGGTCGGGCGTTCCGACCTTTCCGGCGGCAATCATGACCGGCTCATAAATTCGATCAGGAGCAGGCTGATGATCCTGCCGGAAGATTTGCAGCTCTACCCCGGGCACGGCCCGGCGACCACAGTCGGCAGCGAAAAAAAATATAATCCATATCTTTAAGCAGGCGTTACCGAAAAAGGCGGGGACAGGGAAAAAAAACCGCTTCACGGGTTATGAGGCTTCTGCTGTTTTCTTTCCGCACTTCCTGAGAACCAGGGCGGCACGGCAGGGCAGGTAAAGACTGATTTCGTGATGAATTTCGTTGGCGGTTCTGGCAGGCATGGTGAAAAAATGCTGGTTCGGCACCAGCCGGGCATGGCCGCCGAAAACCGGACTGTCGGAATCCAGTATGAGTTCATATTCTCCGGGCAGCAGCGCGATCCGGTAATTATCGAATGAATGCGCCGGATTGAAGTTGAAGAAGAAAAAGAGGCCGCCGCGTTCGAAAGCGATGATCTTATCCCGGTCATTAACCAGTATTTTCTGGGGCAGGCAGGCGAATATTTTTTCCTGTCTGATGATTTTCAGCATGGAACGGTCAAAGTCGCGCAGGAAATGATACCGCAGCGATTCATCCTCCGCCAGCGACCACTGACGGCGGCAGTATTTGTACGACCAGTTATTGCCTTCCCTCGGGAAATCCACCCATTCGGGGTGGCCGAATTCATTGCCCATGAAATTCAGATAACCGTTCGCCGCGGTCGCCAGAGTAATGAGGCGGCTCATTTTATGCAGGGCCATTCCGCGGTCGACCAGCAGGTTCCGGGAATCGATCCGCATTGAATCATACATCGAACGTTCGATCATCCGGAAAATAGCGGTTTGTCCCCCTACTATTGACTGGTCGTGACATTCAACGTAACTGACGGTTTTCTCATCGCGCCTGCGGTTAGTAAGTTCGTGCCAGAGGCCGGACATGCTCCAGTTTTCGTCAGCTTTGTCAAACAGTTTGAACCAGTAGTCGGTAATTCCCATCGCCAGGCGATAGTCGAAACCGCAGCCGAAATGTTCGCGGGGCGTCGCCAGGCCAGGCATCCCGCTGACGTCTTCGGCAACGGTTACGGCGTCCGGCCTGACTTCGTGAATGACTTTATTCGCCAACGTCAGATAGGCAAGGGCCTGTTCATCCACCTGGTCGCCGAAATATTCCTCATAACCGGTAAAGGCGTGTCCCAGGCCGTGGTGATGGTAGAGCATGCTGGTGACGCCGTCAAAGCGAAAACCGTCCAGATGGTATTCGTCCAGCCAGAAGCGCAGATTCGAAAGCAGGAAATGCAGAACTTCCGGTTTGCCGTAATCGAAGAGCAGCGAATCCCATAAACGATGCCGGCCGCGTTCGCCTTCGTGGAAATACTGATAGCTGGTGCCGTCGAATTTAGCGACGCCCTCGACTTCGTTTTTAACCGCGTGCGAGTGGACCATGTCGATGATTATCCGCAATCCCAGACCATGGGCGGCGTCCACCAGCTCCTTGAATTCGTCGGGGGTGCCGAACAGGGAACAGATCGAATAGAAATTGGCGACGTGATAACCGAAGGAACCGTAATAAGGGTGTCCGAGGATTGCCATAAGCTGAATGGTGTTATAACCGGATCCGGCGAGCATGGGCAGAATTTTCTGCCGGTACTCTTTAAAGGTGCCGACGCCTTCATATTCCTGGGCCATGCCGACATGCGATTCGTAAATCAGGATTTCCCCGGGAATTTCCGGGCCGGGATTCCTGAATACGTAATGTTTTTCCGGATGCCATATTTTCGCACTGAAAATTTTGCTTGCCGGATCCTGCACGACATAACGGGCATAGGCCGGGATGCGTTCGCCGCTGCCGCCGGGCCAGTGAACCGTCAGACGGTAATGCATGCCGTGCTGCAGGGTTTGCGGGGGTAATTTCAGTTCCCATACGCCTTGCCGGCCAAGGCGTTCCAGCCGGAATTCCTCACTTGAGCGCCAGCCGGAGAAATCCCCGGTCAGATACACCGCCGAAGCGTTCGGGGCCCATTCCCGGAATATCCATTCCCCGCCGCGGAAATGCAAACCGAAATATTCATGGGCGCAGGCAAAATCCGCCAGGCTCTGTTTGCCGTCGGTCAACCGCCGCTCCATTTTTATTGCCGCGGCGGCGCGCCGTTCAATGCTGTGGCGGAACGGTTTCAGCCATGGGTCGGAAAGCAGTTGTTCGGTTTTGTTGGATAAAAATTTTTTTGTCGGCATCAGGACACCAAAGGTCTTCTTAACATCAGTTCATAGACATTCTGGTAGCGCCGGGCGGTTACGTCATGGTTGAATTCCGCTTTCGACTCCTGCATGATGCGTTTAAGGACAACGCTTTTAGTTTCTGCAGGCAGATAGAAGAATTTGACGGCCTGGTCGATTCCCCAGAACAGCCCGTTCTCATCGTAATATTTAAAGACAAAACCGTTTCCGCTGCCGTAATCAGGCGCCAGATGCGTTATCGTGTCGTGAAGCCCGCCGGTGTCGTGCACTATCGGTAAAGTTCCGTAAATGGGGCTTATCATCTGGGGCAGGCCGCAGGGTTCGAAGAGAGAAGGCATAAGCGTGAAATCGGCGCCCGCATAGCCGATACGTGAAAGCTTTTCATCAAAACCGCATATTGCCACCCGGTCGTAGAAATCATGCATGCATATTATATCCTGAAAACATTGGAAATACTGGCCGTCGGCTACGATGGCCACCTGCAGATTGTTATCCCAGTATTTGTCGATGAGCTGATAAAGAATACCGGTCAGGAGCTGGCAGCCTTTCTGTACCGGATCAAGACGTGAAGGCCAGAAAAGTACGGGTATGTCGGGATCGATCTTCAGGCCAAGACGTTTCTGGAGAAGAACCTTGTTCCGTCTTTTGCCTTCCAGAACCGTTTCCGGACAGTAGCGTTCAGAAAGGAAACTGTCGCTTTCCGGGTTGAATGATTCGTCGGGAGCGTTAAGGATGCCCACCGCGCAGTCCGCCAGTGATTTCGCGGCTATCTGGTGACGGATGTGCGCCGGTATGAAACTGTGCCGCCCGTCGACGATTTCGTGAAGGAAAGTCGGGGATACGGTATTTATATAATGGGCCGCGAAAATCCCGCTGGCCAGCAGATCTACCGGGTTGCTGTGCCGGGTTTCCTCGTAATTATAGGGCTGGCGCGCGTAGTAAAGTTTGTCCCAGAATTCGGCGACGTCTATGCCGCGGTCTTCGATGGCTTCTATCATCATTTTCTGGGTATGGATATTGTGAACCGTGAACAGACAGGGAATGCCGAGGCGTCTGGCCATGGCCGGGATAAGTCCGGTCATCCAGTCATTGCAGTGGATCAGATCGGGCTTGACCTTGGGGATGATATTGTTGATGACTTCGCGCTGGAAAGCAATGGAAAGGCGGAAACTGTCGGTGTCGTAGCTGCTGTAAACCGAATCGCGATAATAGAATATCCGGTCTTCGGCCAGATGTATCCGGCTGTTGGATAAATTGCTCATGTATACCTGCAGTTCATTGCTGATCAGCAGCCCGACGTCGATATTGAACATTCGCCGGTAATGCGGCAACGTTACATGCACGTCCGCGCCCTGGCGGTAAAGGGCGGTAACCAGCGACGCCGAAACGTCTGCCAGTCCGCCGGCTTTCGCCTGCATGCGGTTCGACATGTTGCCCATACCCTTGGGAAGGTAGGTTATTTCCGGCGTCACGATCAATATCCGCGGTGAGTTCCATTCTTTTGAATTCATTGAAAATCCTTAATATAATTCTATTCTGCCCAATGAATAAAGCCGGGCATACTGTTCTGCCAGTTGCTTCCTGACGGTACAATTCTTGCGGTCAGGCCGAAACGTCCGGCCTGGGTGCACTTAAGCTGATGACTGTAAATGTAATAGCCTTCGCCGAGGTCTTCGGAAAGTTCCATTGCAGCGGTATGGCTGTGAATGATTTCGTTATGAACGTTTACCGGGCCGTAGTACACCTGTACTTCGACGTCCTGCGGAGCCAGGTGATTCAGGAATACTTTGGACTTCACGTTGAAGGTGTCTCCGATGTGAACGTCGACAAGTTCCCGGTCGACCTGCGGGTATTCTATCGAAAGCTTATCGTAATTGTCATTCAGAAGTTCTTTCACGCCGATGAGTTTTTTACCTGCCGCGGCATCGTCTTTGATCAGGTTTTCGAAATTATGCAGCGCCGGGGTATAAAATCTGTCATTATACTGCTGAGCCATGCGGGCGCTTGAAAATTTGCTGAGCCCGACGATGATGGATTCTTTCATCATTTTTATCCAGCGGTGAGGAATTCCGCCTTCGGAACGTTCATAGAAACAGGGTATGATGTCGTTTTCAAGAGTGTTGAAAAGCATATGGGATTCATAGTTGTCGCAGTCCTCCGGGTCTTCGTAATTTTCGTCGCCGAAAATGGCGAAGCCGCATTCCGGGGTGTAAGCTTCAGCCCACCAGCCGTCGAGTATGCTGCAGTTGAGAACCCCGTTGACGGCGGCTTTCATGCCGGAAGTGCCGCTCGCTTCCTGCGGCCGGCGCGGCGTGTTGAGCCAGACGTCGACGCTGGAAACCAGTTCCCGGGCAAGCGCCATGTTGTAGTCTTCAAGAAAAACTATCCGGTTGTGCACTTCCGAGTCCTGACAGAACCTGATCAGATCCTGGACCAGAGCTTTTCCGGCTTCGTCCGCGGGATGGGCTTTCCCGGCGAAAATCAGCTGGATCGGTTTTTCCTGACTGTTCAACAGTTTTTTCAGCCGCTGCGGGTTGCGGAGCAGCAAAGTGCCGCGTTTATAAGTCGCGAAGCGCCGGGCGAAACCGATAGTGAGCACTTCGGGATCAAGAAAATTCTTTGCCTGATAAATTATGTCGCAGTCCAGGTTCCGGCATTTCATCTGCTGCTGGAGGCGTTTCCTGGAATGGCGGATCAGGTTGTGGCGGCAAAGCTCATGCGCCATCCATAATTCCTCGTCCGGAATCGCCTCGACGCTTTTCCTGAGGCGATCCTGGCTGGGGTTGGATTCCCAGCCCATGCCGAGGAAACGGTCGAATATATTGCGTTTGCGCAAGGATATCCAACTGGAAATATGAACACCGTTGGTGATATGTTTTATCGGGATTTCATCGATTGCCCGGCCCGGCCAGAGATGGCGCCACATTTCACGTGCGACTTCACCGTGCAGTTTGCTTACGCCGTTGCTGTAATTCGCCATCCGCATTCCCAGAACCGTCATGCAGATCTCACTGCTTTTGCCTTGGTTGCCGATGGGTACTCCCCAGTCGATGAGACGATTGACGTCGAAGCCGATATCCTTGGCCGGTTTTTCGAGATAAGGCTTTACCATGTCTATTTTGAAAACTTCGTTCCCGGCCGGAACCGGCGTGTGGGTTGTGAAAACGTTCGAACGCCGGACTATTTCGAGAGCGACTTCCGGAGCGATTCCTTTTTCCTGAATCAGATGTTTTATTCTGGCCAGCGCCAGAAATGCCGCATGGCCTTCGT
>JAQUOK010000193.1 GCA_028717165.1 Victivallaceae bacterium
GCGCCGAGGGAATAATCCTTTACGATGAAATTGAAAAATCCCACCCGGCCCTCTTCAAGATCATGCTCCAGCAGCTTGACGCCGCCCGGATTACGCTCAGCAACAATAAAACTTATGACCTGCGCAATTTTTTCATTGCGGCGACCTCGAATATCGGAGCCCAGGTCTTTCAGAATATCAGACACCTCTCAGAACGACGGCTCCGGCAAACTCTCGAAATGCAGCTCAAGGAACGTTTCAGCCCGGAATTCGTCGCCCGCTTCGAGAAGTTCGGGCATGAAATCCTGATTTTCCGTCCGCTGAAACCGGAACATCTAAGGCAGATCGCTCGGAAATTCTATTCCCTGCTCTTGCCGCAATATAAAAAATCCCACGGAATCGATATTTTCGGCTTTACGCCGGAGGTCATTGAGGAAACGCTTCGCTCCATCGACAACACCCGGAACGGCGCCCGCGAACTCCGCAGCAATATCGAACGGAAGATCCGGGAAGTCATTTACAGCGTCCTGATGAAGTCTTCCGCTCCGGTACGCGGCTGGCTCGATGTTAATTGCCAAAATCCGAATCAACTGCAACTTCAAACCAATTCACCCCAAAAGGAACTTGTCCTATGCCAATCCTGAACGAAATTATGAACCGCTGCGCCATGCCGCATGAAGTCGAAACTTTTCTCGATTCCATACAGAAAAAAATCGCCCGGCAGCAAACTGAACCGCAAGGCCGTGGTTCGATGAAGCTTGATGAACTTTATGGAATCCTGCCGGAAACCAATGCAAGCTGCCACAACCGGGAAACCCCGGACGAAAATCTGCGCGAAGTTATAGTTAAATGGAATTTAAGTGAAATCCTGACGCTGGAAAATCAATGGGACAATCTATGTGTCACGCTGTGGAAGCAAAACGGACGTTATTATTGTACGGAACTGAAACTTTTTCAGAAAGAATGGGGCGTTTATGCCGAACCGGCCCTCAATCACCAGAAAGCGGAAGAAGTTTTTCCAATTGCTTCCCGGCGCTTAAGCCTGCTTGCATCCGCTTCCGGCAATACCCCGTTGCGGCAACTCAACGTCCGCCGATATGCCGGCGGCATTATAAGGCGCGTTAAAAACGAATCAAAGCAGAATTTCTATCTCGAACTATTCCTGACGCTGTTTCATCTGGAATTGACGGCGGAGGAACTTGCCAATCAGGATATTTTCCTGAAACGGGCCATACTGCACTGCAAAAGCATTATCGCAATGCGCAGCCGCTGCGGCGTGAAAACGGAAGCGGCAAAAATGGCGAGTATGGCGGCAACACGCGGAATCGGAGCGCTTCTCGACGAACTTTTCGTTCCGATGAACATAATATGGGGCTTCCTGGCTAATTACAGGGCGACGGAAAATCTTCTTATCCCCGCCAAAGGCAGATTTTGTTTCCGCGAATATTACGATACCAGGGGAAATATCGAACTCGGAGAAATTTTTCCGGTTTCCGGCCGGGAAAAATCCGATTTCAAAATACAGTGGAACCGGGATTGCTATACTCAGGTTTTCCCGGATTATCAAACCGCGCTGATGTACCGCAATATCGCGCTGACGCTGCTTCAATCCCAACATAAAAATAAGCTTGACCGCTTCAGGAGGAAAATATGAGTCGTCTCAAAAACTTATTCAGGCAACTCGAACATCAAAGCGCCTTTCAAGCCGGATACGACGGCTTCCCGTCCGGGGAATTAAGACAGGCAATTCTGAAAAGGATCAAACCGGTAAAACTAAATTCGCACCCTCACGGAAACTACCGGGATACCCGGTACAGCGACGAGGAAAAACTTAAAATCGAATACTTAACGGCAGTTGGAAAAACCGGCGCAATTCAGGCAAAAAAATATATCGCGGATAAAATCCTGCTGCCGACCGGACATTTTCTTTGCGCGATTATTGAACTCGGTACAGAAAACCTCGGCCGTGAAATCGCCCGTTCTTATGCTTCGGAAATCTACCCCGAACTCCGGCGCATGCGACTGGCGGGAGAAGCCGATATCAACTTTCCGCAAGCAGAACCGGATAAAAAAATGTCCTATGGCTTTACCGTCGAAACCGACCGGGACATTTTTGACCTCGGGCCGATACAGGAGTCCGGCGCTGCGCCGGGAAACGACATTTATTACGATGATATCGGCGAACGCCATATCGAAACATTTGTTTTCGCCTCTATCGAGGACGCCGATGCCGCGCACTGGAACTGGCAAAGATTCCTCGAACACCAGACGCCCCGTCCCCCGGTAAAATATGCGCTGCGGATCGAAACCGATTCCCTGGAACGCCTTAAAATCGGTTCCATAATTCATGTTGATCCGTTTGAAAAAAACCGTTCCGAAATTACCGGGGATGGATCTGCTGTGGAGTGGAATATCTGCGCTTCCCTTGCCGAAGCGGAAACACTGAGGCTGAAAAAACTCGATGAAAGCCGGGGAAAAACACCCGGCGCGGCTTCTGAGCTCAAGCTGCCGTCAAGTAAACAGAAAGGCATTCAAAAAGCGGAAATTCCGCGCCCGCACCGGGAAATTTCCGCCGTATCCCAAAAACAAATTCGCAATAAAAATTTTTCCATTACGAAATAGGAGTTTTACTATGAGAAAAAATGTTGATACTGTATCTGTTTTGCTGGGCGCCCTGACACTGAATCTGATGATAATCACCGGAATCATCTTTTACCAAGAATACCGGGTCTCAAATAGTACACTGCTCGACCATCCGGCAGGTGCCCTGCTGTTTATAATTATCCTGGTACTGCTGCTCCAAATCCTGATCCTGTTCCGCAGAAAACGCGAACGCGGCGGCACTCTGATCTTCGCCGATCTCGATATGAACGGCATCCCGGAAAAAATCTTTGAAGTATCGGAACAGGACGTCGTCCGTTTCTGCAAAGCAGACTTTTCCATGGTTTTCAGGATCGAATACTGGCCGAGTTTCCGGAAACAGCTGCTGGAAGAACGGAAGAATAATACCCCGGAAGGCCGGATAGCGTCTCAACTCTACCGTGAAGGCTGTGGCATGACTGAAGATTTTCTCGCAGTCCTGGAATACACCGACAAACAGGGCAGACACGCAACGCTTTCCCGTCTTGCCATGATGCCGACCTCGGTAGACGGGGCAATTGAAATAATCCGGGCTGCTTTCCTGAAAACCTGGGTATTCCATACTCCGCAGGAACTCGCCATGTGGGAAAGCGAAATACCCGTAAATAGAAGGCCGCAATTCCGAATACAAATAAACAAATTTCTCAGGCAAAGGGCAAAAAAAGTCGGCTGATTTTAAAAGAACCAAGACGACGGCGTTTCACGCCTGAAAAGACTACCTTTCAGAATTCCCCGGCTCCTCCAGTAAAGTGAACCGGGGAATTTTTCATTTAACCGACAGGAGGCATCATGACCCGACAGGAACTTTACAAAGCGATGGAACTCGAAAAAATCATTTTGTATGATGAATTCGTCAGCCATCTCAAACGCACGCCGTTCCCGGAACTTGCCGCGCGCTGGGCCGGCGTTCTGGAGCTGGCCAAAGAAAACCAAGTCGCAAAGAATCGCGCCGACTGGCTTGCCATGTTCATGTGGAACTCGACAGCCCTGACCGTAGGCGAAAAGATATTGGCCGAAAGAAAAGAATCGCGCCGCCGGGAGGTTGCTCGAAAAGCAGAAGCAGAGCGTAAAATGCGGGAAACTGAAATCGACGAAAAGCTTTCCCACCGGAAACTCATATTCTGGAAACACTGCTCGGAATACGATCGTCGGCAACTGGTGAAAAACTATCTGCCGAACACGGACAATTTTTATCAGGAATACGTTCGCGAAAATTACCTTGACCATCTTAACGATATGTCGGATCGTATGGCGTTGCTGTGGTTCTGGAACGCGTTGCCCCCCTTTTCTCTGGAATCGCGGCTATTTAAAACGCCGGAAGCAAAAGCCGCATAGAAAGCGGTCAAGCTTATTTTTCTGTAGCGTCATTCGCTTCGATTTGAGTTCAGATGCACAATGTTTATGTTACAAATATTTTTGCGTTTTAGCGTATTTTGAAAGTTAAAGATTTTTGTCCCTTGCCGGCGCGTCAGTAAAAGTGAACGCCCCGGCAGAAAAAATTAACCCTTTGGAGGAACAGAATGAATGAAGCAGTCTATCAGATGGCCGCCATGGGCGGAAGTGCGCGGATAGTGGTACAAAAGAAGCCGGACGGCAATTTTATCCTCGGTGTCAGTAACGGGAAAGATACCCCGCTGATCTGTCAGGGAACGCCGGAAGCTGTTAATACCGATTTCGAAACCCGCTTACCAGCTTATCTGGAAAAAATCAAAAACGCGGCCATCGAAGCCAAACTCAACGCCGCAACCGAAAGCCAGCAGGTAACGGAAACGCCGAAGACAACGGCAGAACCGACAACGACGGGTACGCTCGCGGCATCCGCCGAAACGAACCAAAACGATCAGCCCGAACTCGATTTCGGGTTTTAACCCTTAACAAAGGAACCATATCATGAACACCCCAAACGCAATCCCCGCCAAACGCTCCTTCAATTACAACGGTATGCAGTTGGACGATCCCGATCCTTCCATGCCGCCGGAAAAAGTCATTGAATTCCATGCGCTTCTCCACGCCGAACTGACCAACGCGACAATCAAAGGCCCCAGCACCGGAGGCGACGGCACGCAGAATTATCAGGTCGAAGTGCAAATCGGAGATTTTAATTGAAAAAATCCAAGCTCAGTCCAAAATGGAAAAAACGTTTCTTCCCAAAACCGAAAGAAGAGCGACTGAGCCTGGCTGATTTCGACGAAGGAAAATTGGAATGTTCGGAACGCTTATTCAGGAGCCTGGCACAAAGCAGGCCCACCGCCATACCGGGAAGCGTGCTGCCCCCGCTTATCTGACCGTTCCAAACCTTAAAAAGGTTCAGGAAAAGTTCGAGCAAGGCGCTAATGAAGTGGAGATTGCCCGGGTCATTGCCGGATTGGATTCGATCTATCCGCTGGACTCGCTTTATTCTCCCGAAACGTCGCCAGGCGCCTTTCTGGTCGAGGCTGTGAACAAATGGATACAAAGCATTTTTCCGCCGCAGCTTTGCGAGGAACTGGATATTTCGATCACTCTGGAAGAATACCGCTATGCCTGTTGGGAATCAGGGGAAAACGCTCCGGAACACTCACTCACTTTCACTTTCTCCCTGGGAAATTTCCTCAACGAATATTTTCCGCTCGGTGAAGTTCTCGAAACCTATGAGAAGCAATCTCCCGGACTGGGATGCCATCTGCTGCGTCTCTTGAGCATCTGCCCGTTGAATATCGGAACGCCGGAAAACATGTACGAAATGAATTCGTATTTTTACTGGTATGGCGAAGACACGGAGAAGATGGCTTTCAATGAGCGCTATGAGGAATATCTTGCAAGCTGTGAGGATGAGGAGGATGAAGATTCAATCCGGGACTACGTCAGGGAATGCATTATAGGATTTACCTTCGAGCAGTTCGAATCCTGTCTACCGGGCTGGACTTTCAAGCGGGAACTGTGCAATGTCGAATATAAGGGGCCGATTCCGGAGGAACTGCGCAAACTGGAAGATACCTTTCAGGCGTATTCCGCATTGAAAAAATGCCATTATGAATTTCCGAATACAAATCTTCCGGGATGTATCGTGCCATTGGACCAGAACTCATATGATTTCTTCTGTGATGTTCTCAATAATGCCGGCGATGACCTGATGCAATATGGCGAAGACTATTATTTTTCCGGACTGCACTGGATCCTGGATTCAACCCGAACCCCGCGATTGTGTAAAACCCTGACGGAAATCCAATGCGTGCTGCGCTTTTTTTCAGCCTGCATGGAATTCCTGCTGCAATACCAAAGGGAGTACCCCGAAAATGCTTGACGTTAAATATCAAAACCATAGTCAAACCTTTTCCCTGACGCATGCGCTGCTCTTTTATCAGGATCAGTCGCAACAGACGCTGGCGACCTTACACGAGGTGCGGAATAAACAGCTTCTGCAGGGCAAAGCCGTAAATGTCGCGGAACTCGATGACCTGTTTCATTCTCCCGGCCAGCGTATCCGGATGAGTCTGATACCGCCGCAGGTCATTGCCTGTTCGAGAACGGAAGTACTCTGGTTCGAACGCTCGCGTATCCGGCCGATTTATTTCAACGTACCGGAAGAAGAACCGAAACGGCAATTCCTGAACCGGATTTCCGGAGAGGAGGTAGTCTGGCCGAACCTGCTCTTTAAAATCTCACGGGAAGAAGTCTACTGCTGGGCAGTAAAAAGTTCCGCCAAGCCGGGACTCGATACGAAACTTTATCGAGCGCCGTTCACCAATATATTTATCGATGACAAAGTCTGTTTGCCGAACGGTATTCCGAATAACCCGGATGATGACATCGTTGAAT
>JAQUOK010000194.1 GCA_028717165.1 Victivallaceae bacterium
GCGCGGTTCCTGGGCGAGCGCCCTGGCAATAAATATCCTCTGCCTCTCTCCCGCGCTGAGCTGGTTCTATCGCGTCCAGACTGAAAAATGCTTCATAGGGCAGACAAATCAGTGTAAATGCCGCCAGCGCAATCTGCCGGACAGTTAAGCGTATTGCGGCAGCAAGGTGCTGGCTGAACGTTACATCGTCCGGTCTCTGAATTACATTTATAAACGAGACGAGCAATGACGGGATCATGATTATGCCGACTACCGCCAAGGTCCAGAACCATGCCTCAGTCAGCACAATCCAGCCAAATAACAATAAAACAGTCAAGACTGCGGCGGTTACACTGCGGCGCAAATTGTCAAAAATTTTCCAGCGGGACAGCATTGAAAGTGGATTTTTCAGGCGTTGCCCATCCGGGCCGGGAACCATCGGCAGCAGCCAACGCGCAATCTGCCAATCGCCGCGAATCCAGCGTCGCCTCCGGTTTACATCGGCGCTGTAACTGGAGGGGTCCTCCTCGTACAACTGCACGTCGGCCAATAGTCCAGACCGGATATAACATCCTTCAAGTAAATCATGACTGAGAATCCGGTTCTCGGGAAAACGTCCACTTAAGCTTTGCTCGAATATATCTACCTCGTAAATTCCCTTACCGATGAACGAACCTTCTCCAAACAAATCCTGATAAACATCAGACACGGCGCGGGTGTAAGGATCGATTCCGAGTTCATTCGCACACATGCGTGCATACCGCGACCGGTCGGCGCCAGACAAGCTTGACGCGACCCGCGGTTGCAGAATGCCGTAGCCGGCAGTTACCCGCTGCCGTTTTTTGTCGTAATGCGCCCGATTAAGCGGATGCGCCATGGTTGCCACAAACTGTCGGGCCGAATCACGCGCCATCCGAGTATCGGCATCGAGAGTGATTACATACTTTACGTTCAATAAAATTGCCTGGTTGCCTACGATCAACGAGAAATTGTCACCGGCTTTACCGCGCAGCAGTTTATTCAAATCCGACAGCTTGCCGCGCTTGCGTTCATAACCCATCCATATCTGATCTTGGGGATTCCAGCGTCGCGGACGATGAAACAGAAAGAACGTATCGCTTGACTCATTACGATATTTATCATTCAATCGTTCAATTTGCTGTTGAATCGACCGCAGTAGAAGTTTGTCTTCCGGCAGTGTTTCCCGGTCGGCGTCGCCAAAGTCGGTAAGTAACCCGAAGTGAAGCGAATTATCCCGATTAGCAAGAAAACGAATTTCCAGCGCCTTGACCAGCTCATCAATATTCTTAATGCTCGTAATGATTGTCGGAATCACTACCATGGTTCTCAATTCAGGTGGAATTCCTTTGGAAAAATCCATGCGCGGTAACCGTCGCGGCCTTGTCGACAACGTTGCCAGATGGTTCATTAAAGCCACGGCCAGCTGGCTGGCGCCAAACAGAGCCAGGATTGTAAACAATCCGAGGAGCCATCCCTGTAATCCCTCAATATACGCTTGTAAGACTAAGCCTCCGGCCAAAGCCGTGGTCAACAACAGGCTGCCGCCAGCATATATAGTCAAGGGGAAACGGCTGCAGACTTTGCGGATGGCGTCCGCAAAGGAAAGCCGTACTTTCATGGTTTTCTCAAGCTGTCCCAGGCCTTTATCGATCAGATAAAAACCGACATGTTTAGTGCGTGCGTCGCCTTTTTCCCGAACCGTGTTATCTTTGGCCAGGCAAATCGCCTGTCGTGCTACTTCGGCTTCGGAATACGGACTGGTTTTCGCCGCCTTTTCCACAATATGACGATAACTGTCTCGAGTGGCAAAATCCATATTTGCGTAAATATTGGCCGGATCGTCATTCAAGGCTTGTTCGACCATGCTCATCTTCTCGACGAATTCCCGCCAGTTCATTGTGTCCAGAACCCTGAGACTGCCGATGCTGTTGCTCATCGCCACCTGATTTGACGCCTGTTGCTGATTTTCCGAACGGACTAATTGTTCGATGGTCAAATTAGCTTCGGACAGACGTTGTTCTATCCAAGAGAGGGCCAATGCCAATGCCGGTCCCTGACCATGTAAACAACGAGTAAGTTCAGCAACAAACGGACTTGCCAATGGAGGATTGGACCGCGCCATGTCGGCTATTGCCAGAATCAGGTTTTCAGGTTCCTGTTCGGCTATTTTCATCATCTTCCCAGCCCAACAAATGGCATCGTTTCGCGCCGACCTGGCAACGGCTATACGGACAACAACCCTTCGCAGATTTTCAATCAACCCCAGGCGCAGCATAATTGGGATGGCCCAAAGTTCGCCTAATTTCAGCGGCGTAACCGACTGGTAAGCAGCAATGAAATTACTGATGTTTTCCGGATCCACCCGCCCGTCGGCATGGGAGATTGCCTCCAGTGCAAGGTCATACACCCTCGGCAGGCCGGCTGACGGACCGTTCGACAGGCGCGGCAGCTCCCGGCTGTACCCTTTCGGCAAGTGATGTCCGGCAGTGCGAATTTGCTCTTCTATCACATAAAAGTTATCAAGCAGCCACTCGCCCGCAGGGGTAATTCGGCTGTCAGATTTAACATCTTCGCTCAGCAGATGATGAACTTCAAGCAGAATACTTTCATTTTCAGCCAGCCGAACCAGCAGCAGATTACCAGGATGCCCGGTTTTCAAACGATGCGTTCCGGCCAGGGTCTTACCATGCTGCGCCATCTGATCGAAGTTGAACAACTCAGAGCTGAGCGGGAGGTCAACACTGCCATATTTATGCATGGGGCCGCTGTCGCGGCCTCGTCTCCATATCCGGGAACAGGTATTCCAAATATTCTTTCCGTATATCTTTATTTTCATTTATTCTTCTTGGATTTATCCTGAAATATTGCCTTTTTCGGTAATAACCTTCATTATGGTGCAAGAGGGCTAACCTGCTTGAAATATGATGCCCAATTGCCACATTCAAGCAGTATAGACGGAATATCACTTGAATAGATGAGAGAATATAAGCGCTTCAGCTTATTTTGTTATTCTATTTTCTTCATACCCTGCGGCATTTGGGCTCAAATAAGCTTATGCGATAATTGTACACTGGACGCTGCTTTCAATGATTCCGGCCGCAATCGCATAACGGGTAATTCCAGCGGTATCATGAAGATCCAATTTCTCCATGAGATTGTGCCTGTGTTTCTCTACCGTCTTGATGCTGATATTAAGATCTGAGGCGACTTCTTTATTGGACCTGCCTTCTGCTACCAGTTGGAGGACTTCCAATTCACGCGAAGTCAAAGGTATAGTCCCTTTATGTTTTTTCCCGGCCAGATACGACAATTTTTCCCGGCCTCCGCTTTTTCTTCTGGTGATGAAAGGGCTGAAGAAAACCTTGCCGTTATGTATCTCCTTGATCGCCTTGACCAGAAAATTGGCGGATGTCTGTTTGACCAAATAGCCCACCACTCCCATAGCGACAACCTGATCAATATAGATATCATCCGCATGTGCGGAAAGAATCAGAATCCTGGGTCTTGGCTCAACCTGCTGAAGAATCCGTCTGGCGGCCTCAAGCCCATTGAGTTTCGGCATTGCGATATCCAGAACCACAACCTCAGGATGAAGATCCTGGGCCTTGCTTATCGCTTGCAGGCCGTCGGCGGCTTCTCCTGTCCATCTATTGTAAGAAGGGAACGAAGGCCTTCTCTGATAAGCGTGTGATCATCTGCTAACAAGACGGTTATTTGCTTCATTGTATTTCCTTACGGATTATGCGATTATGCCACATTATGCTTAAAAGGTATTTGTATGCTGATAGTCGTGCCCTTGTCCGGTTCTGACTCGATTGCAAAAACTCCGCCAACCATTTCAACCCTCTCTCGCATGCCGATGATGCCAAGATGTTTTTGTTTTCTCGCAACGAATAGACGATTCACATTAAAAGATATGCCATTGTCATTGATTTCCATATTGAGGGCATCAGGAGGTAAATTAATGGAGACAGTAATCAGCTCCGCTTTGGCATGCTTAGCGACATTGGTAAGGGCTTCCTGGACTACGCGATAAATCACTATTCGATTAAGACTGTCCAGCGTTTTTAACTTATCCGCTGTTACAGAGTTAAATTGGACTCGAATGCCTGTCCGCATTCCAAACTCTTTCATATAAGCAAGAAGAGCAGGTACCAGACCCAGATCGTCCAGCATCGCCGGACGCAGTTCACGAGCGAAACGATGAATTGTCGCCACCGATTTTTCCAGCAGACGTTGTGTGGTATCGATTTTTTTCTTGACATTTATGCTATTAGATGTTGATTCAAGTTTCAACGCGGCAAGTTTTACGGTAATTCCGGTCAGTATCTGACTTATCTCATCATGCAGTTCGCGACTGATGCGTTTCCTTTCTTCTTCCTGAGCTTGAAGAACCTTGTGAGACAGATGGCGCAACTGCTCTTGCATAAGCAGTGATCCGGATAATAACGCGTCGTAATCCCGGCAACGTTCCTTCAGTTTAATCTCGGTTGCCTTGCGCTTGGCGATTTCCCGTTTTAACCGCTTTTCAATCACGGTAGCTTGAGCTGAACACGACGACGGTGGTATTGGCTTCATATTGATACGCTCCTTGCGTATTGCTTGGAAAATTTACGCACAAGTACTCTTGCATATCAGTATAATCTTCAATGTCCCATATGTCAATGGAGTATAACCCTACCATAACAGGTAAATGTATTGATAAATTATACATGACAGAGTGGCTATTCTATGGAAAGTGGGGTTATACCCCATATGCAAGTAGGGTTTTACCCCATATACAATATCAGGTTAAAACTGTATTCTTATAGAGAATGCGGGTACTATATTAGGTCGTACTTATGGCATACCATCTTATGGTCAGAAAATAAACAATAAGTGAAAACACATGATTTTCACGACAAGGAGAAATGAAAAATGTACACAAAAATTAAGACGTTAAGGGCATTGGGTATTGTAATGGTAGTTGGAGCCGTATCATTGACAGGGTGCGGCAAAAAGGAAGGAGTGGGAAAGCAGACAGGCGCCGCTGTGGATACTGCGGCGAATAAGACCGCAGAAGCGGCAATAACCATCGCGGATAAGACCACCGACGCTGCGAAAACAGCGGCAACAGCCACAAAAAATACTACAGTTAAGGCGGTCGACAAGACTGGCGATGCGCTCAAGAAAACCGAAAGCGCCGTTACAGAAAAGTAATAAAGCATGTATTGAGTACATTAAATAATTTAAAAATGGAGTCATGACATGAATCTGGGAACAATAATACTGGTTATTCTGCTACTTTTTATAATTGGCGCATTACCTGCCTGGCCGCATAGCCGACGTTGGGGATACTATCCAAGCGGAATTATCGGTCTGGCATTTATAATCATGCTCATACTTCTTCTTATGGGCCGGATTTAAATACTTTTTCGGCGATATTACCGGAAGCGCAAAATAAAACAACAATTGGAGATTTATTATGGTTGACAATCTTAATCCGAAAGTTTTTAAGCAAGACACAGAGAATAAAAATTCGGTTATTTCAATCTTTAACACACACCTGGAAGCGGAAGACGCTGTAAGAAACCTTCAGCGGGCAAGTTTTGATATGACCAAGCTATCAATTATCGGCAAGGATTATCATGCCGAAGAACATGTGGTGGGTTACTATAACACCGGAGACCGTATAGGATACTGGGGAAAACTAGGTGCTTTCTGGGGCGGATTCTGGGGGCTGTTATTCGGATCTGCGTTTCTCGTTGTACCGGGCATCGGCCCGATCGTTGCCGGCGGCCCTCTGGTGGGCTGGATCATCGGCGCACTTGAAGGAGCAATCGTGGTCGGTGGCATAAGCGCCGTTGGTGCAGCGCTCTATAGCTTAGGCGTGCCCAAGGACAGCATTATCAAATACGAAAATAGTATCAAATCCAATCAGTTTCTGGTTATCGTTCATGGGACTACCAGTGAAATCGCCAAGGCCAGAGATATACTGCAAAGCGGAAAATCAGTGGAAACCAACGTACATCGCGCCGTACACCAATAAACAGGACTATAAACGGTAAATTGGACATTCTCAATCAAGGTGTCCAATTTACCGTCTGCATATCATTTTTTTCGCCAGCTGTTTCATGGAGGCGTGGAAAATAAAAAATTCTGAGGTATATTATTATTGAGGAGTTTAAATTTATCCATAAACCGAGGAACCATAATAATGATGTCTCCAGAAGTATCCGCAGTCGGAATGACATTGCCTTCAGATCGGAAAAAAATATTCCGGATGATTATTCCGGGATTTCCTACCTTCAATATATATTCCAGCGTCGCCAAACATACTACCGCGTTAGGTCCGGTGATGATCGCCACGATCATCAATAAAATGATGGACTGGG
>JAQUOK010000195.1 GCA_028717165.1 Victivallaceae bacterium
GCTGCCGTTTGACGCCGCCGGCTGGTTCTGGCACCACAACCTGACCTCCGCAGAAAAGATTACCGGCAAACTTTACGAAGAGGTAGAACCGCTCCGGCTGTGGGCGTATATGCCGGAATTCAGAAACAACCCCAATCTGAAATTCCAGTCCATCAACGAAAATTTCTGTACGGTTTTAACCGGTCCGGCCGGTTTATGTTTGTCAGTGCCTATTGACCGGCCGTGTTTTTTCAGAACCGCCTATGACGGTTTATCGAAAAAGCTCAATCTGATTTATGATTTCGCGCTTTCTCCGGATACCAGTCCCTCAAACCAGGTCAGCTTTATCTTTGATCTTTATTCCTGCGACCCCGGCTGGGGATTCAGAAGCGCACTGGCGAATTATTATGCGTTGTATCCGGAGCTTTTCAGAAGATATATCAACAAGTTAGGACAATGGATGGCGTTTTCCAGGATATCGGATATCGACAATGCCGATGAATTTTATTTCGGACTCCAGGAGGGTGCCCAGTGCCCGGAATACGATGATAAAATCGGCGTTCTGTCGTTTAACTACTTCGTTCACGCCGGAGCACAGGTCAGGCTGAAGAATTATAATCCGGAGAAAGATGCGCCGCTCCGATATGATGCCCTGGTAAAGGCAGTTGAGGCGGTTTTTACCCATGTGAATTATCGTGAAGTGGGAATATTTAATGTCAATGAGAAATTCGCAATCGACAAATGGAGCGTATATGGACATTATCTTGCTCAATTCAATATTTCTCCCCGGCTCCCTTCCGGGAAATGGTACCTGAAATATGCCTCGGACCTGACTCGGCAGATAAAGCAAAACAAACATGCCGTACTTGACGGATTTTATTATGACGGCTTGACGATGGGAATAAATTACCGCAAAGATCACTTCAAATATGCCGGCTACCCCTGTGGTTGGGATCCCGGAGCCAAAAAGCCTTTCCTGTATAATTTTTATTCGTCCTGCGAATTTGCCCGGGCTCTCGCCGAACAGGTAAGACCCAAAGGTCAATATACCATGCTGAACGGCGCCGGTGACAATTTCTTCATCGTTCCCTGGCTTGACGTTTTAGGCTGTGAAGGCGGGAGTACAGATCCGGGCAGTTTCAGAGCCAAATTTTATCAGAAACCTTTATTAACCATCATGAAAGGGAATTTCGAGCAGAAATTGAAGCAGCCGGAAATCGAATCGTACATGAAACGCAATATGGCATATGGTATAATTCCCGGCTGTTTCGACTGGCCGCCAAGCGGACTTGGTCCCGGGGGACGCTACTGGGATCACCCGGCTTATTATGAACGCGACCGTGAGCTGTTCCGCAAATATCTTCCGCTCTGTATCGAAATTGCGCGGGCGGGCTGGGAACCGGTTACTTATATCCGTTCCTCCCACCCCGGCATCCTCGTCGAACGTTTTGGAAAGGCCGGGGAACAACTGTTCTGGTTCACGGTGCGGAACGCCGGGGCGGAAACGCGGAATGCGGAACTTGTCCTCGATTTGAACGGCCTCGGCTTGACTTCCTGCGCCAAGCTGCTGATCTATGAACCGTTAAGCGGAAAACTTATACCTTATAGCCAAAAGACCAAGAACACCGTTACGCTGCGTTTTCAGATCCCGCCTGATGAGACACTGCTTTTCCAGGCCGGTAAGCCAGAAATGATTTTTGACTGGTGGAAAAAGCAGGCAGTCGATATTATTGAGCGCGGCATTCAGATGCGGGCGCTGGACAGAAACAAGCCGCCGCGGCCTGTCCACTGGATTGACAGCCGCTGCGAACGCGGCCAAGACGTTTCCGGGAAAATGGTTCCGATTCTGACCCGTGGATGCAGACTGAAGCAGTGGAGCATGCTTTTCCAGAAACGTATTGAAGAACTGACCTTGAGCGTTAAAGTTAAAGCCGTTGATTTCGAGGATAAAAAGAAGCAGACTGGAATCTGCTGTAACTGTGCCCGGGTAACGCCCCGGTTTACGTATTATGACCACAAATTCTTTTCTATTCCGGACGGTACTTATGACTGGAAAGTTTTTGAATTCAAAATTACCCCGTCAGAACCGCTGAGAAGTATCGAATTGTCAGCGGCGATGGGAAATACCGCCAAAGGAAAACTTGAAATTGCCGGGATCTCGTTAAAAGATCAAAAGGGAAACGAATATATTGTCGATCCCGATTTTGAAAAGTGGTACGAGCCGCAGCCGGCTATCCTGAAAAACAAGCTGGAAAACGAAATCGGATTATTGAAGGATAAAATCGGAAACTTATCCCCGGACAATAAAAATCCTCACGATTTACTGGCAATTTACGCTTCCTGCGGAAAAATGCTGAAGACAATTAAAGCGGCAAATGCGGAAAACGGCTGCCGGCGGGTAATACGGGATATCGAAACCGTAATGACCTGCCTTAATTACTGTATCCGGATATCTGCCGGAATAAATATTCCTCACTTGACCGGGCCCGGAGAAGCTTCTCCGGAAGACAGAATTCAGCTGGACTTCCCGCCGGCGGCATTCCGGGATCAGGATTTAAAAGTAATAAGAATGGTAAACGGCAAAAAAATCGCCGCGGATCAACGCAAATACGAAACAGTCATTCCTTCAACCGCGGTTATCGGGTCGGTGTTTTCTGTAAACGGCATTTCCAGGATAGTTTCGAAATCGGGCGAATTTGATATTTCCGTATCACATAAAATCAGAATCGTCCTGCCGTTTTCCGCTGCCGTCGTCAACCGATACGCGGACAGTGCGAATTCGGAATACGTTGCCGAATTGGAACTGACGAACAACAGCCGGACGGAGCGGAACCTTGAATTGAAGATCGCGCCCCGGGATGAAATGGAATTCATTTTTCCTGCGGTAACGAAGCTTTCTCCACTGGAAAAAAAAGCGGTAAAAATCCGTATGGGTTATAAGCGGGTTGAAAAAATAAAAAATATCCCGGTTAAGATCAAAGTTTCCGCCGGCAGTTATACCAGGGAAGTGACCGTTCCGGTATTGATCATTCCCGCCAAAGCGAACCTCATTAAGAATCCCGCTTTTGAAAACGGTTTGCAGCACTGGTGGCATCGCGGCAATGTTAAGCTTGTGCAGGAAAACGGACAACCGGTGCTGCAGATGAGCAATGCGGCAGTTACGGACAGCAGTATTGCGCTGCAGGGGGTGGCGTTGAAACAGAAAATACCGACCGCCTTTTATATCCGGGGCGCGGCCAAGGGGTTTAAGGTAAACGGGCCGAGAAATAAAAGCTACTCATTATGGGCGGACATATATTTTACTGACGGTTCGAAATGGTACGGCCGGACTTATGACTTCAAAACCGGGACTAACGACTGGGAAGAAGGACTGCTTTATATCGAACCCGATAAAACGGTGAAAAGTGTTACTGTCAACCTCTGTTTCAGGCAAAAAAGCGGTACCGTCTGTTTTGACAACATTATTCTGGCGGAAGACACCGGGCGGAAAAACAATATTGCTCCCGCCGCCCGGATCAGTGTAGACAGTTCCTACGAAAAATATAATGCCGGACCCGTCAACGACCGGAAAATTCAAACCGCCAGTCTGGCGTATTATGAACACAGCTGGTGTTCGGAAGACCGATTATCCGAACACTATCTCGCCTTTGATTTTGCCGGACCGGTAAAAATCGGGAAAATAAATATTTACTGGTCGTTGGAAGGCAGGGAACCGATGACCTCGAAAAAAATATTTTTCCAGTTGTGGGATAACGGCAGCTGGAAAACCGTAAAGGAAATCTCCAGGGAAAAAACGGAAGCGGTTTCTGAAACAGTTTTAACCGAACCGGTCCGTTCAAACCGGTTCAGGCTGCTCCAGCCTTCCGGCGCCGGCCCGGCGGAACGGCCCGGGGTGATGTGGGTAAGAGAAGTGGAATTGATCGAATATGAATAAGCGGTCAAGCTCATTTTGCGGTAGCGTGAATTGTTAAAACCTGTTAACGGAATCCAATGCAAATGAAAAATCCGATATTAATGCACATCAATTGTCTGGAACAAGGCCAGTCGCTTGAAGAAATCTGCCGGAAGGTTGCCGCCTGGGGATTCGACGGCGCGGAATTCCGGATGAAACGCCACAAAATCGGCCGCAACGAAGCTCCCGGCGAAACGACCGACAGCTACCTGGACCGGATTGCCCGCGGCATGGGAAAAAACAACCTCAGACAAATTGCCTTCGGCGGCGGCCCCATCCTTACGGATGAACCCGATTCCGCGAAACGCCGGCAGCAGACGGACGAGTGCATAAAATTCTATCGGGCCGCCGCCCGGCGTTTCCGCCTGTCCGTCTGCAATGTCCTCGCCGGAACGATATACGATTCCCGAAGTCCCGCTTATCACGCCGACCGGCAGGGAGCCGCGGCGGCTACCCGGGAACAATTCGACTGGATTGTCGAATCATTCAGGGCAATCGGGGAAGCGGCCGGCGAACTGGGCATCAGACTGGCGTTTGAAACCCATCCGGGACGTTACCACGACAGCGCCGAAGCCAGCCGGCGACTCGTCGAGGCCATCGGGCTGGAAAATGTGGGAATCAATCTGGATTATGCCAATCTGCTCGGCTTCGGTCAGCTTCCGCCGCTGGAAGAGGTGCTGAATACATGCGGTGATAAACTGTATTACGTTCACTTCAAGAACGCCTATACCGTCGCCTATCTTCCCTATCACCACTTTCCCTGCCCGCTGGCCGACGGCGTCATCAACACCCGGGAATTGCTGCGGCAATTGAAAATGAGAAATTACGCGGGACCGGTAACCATCGAAGCTTCCCGGCCGGGAGACCGGGAGTGGTTTGCACGTCAGGATCTCGCTTATTACCGAACTATCGCAACTGAAATCTGCAAGGAAATGATATCATGAGCATGAAACCGGCATTGCTGGGGGGAGAAAAGCTGATCAGTCAGCCCCTGCCACGGGAACTTTTCACCTGGCCCATCCTCAACGCGGAAATGGATCAGGCCATTCTGGACGTACTGCATAACCGGAAAATGTCGGGACTGGATATAACCCGCCAATTCGAACAGGCGTTCGCGGACTGGCACGGGGTGAAATACGGCCTGGGCTGTCCCAACGGCACCGCGGCGCTGCAATGCGCCCTGTACGGCGCCGGCGTAGGAAGCGGAGACGAAGTAATATGCTCAACCTGTACTTTCTGGGCAAGCATTACGCAGGTTTATTCCCTCAGGGCAACAGTACGTTTCGCGGATATCGTTCCCGAAACGTTATGCATTGACCCGGATTATCTGGAAAAACTCATCACCCCGCGAACCAAAGCCGTAATGGCGGTACACGTTTATTCCATGCCCGCTGAAATGGACCAGATAAGTGCGATTTGCCGCAAACATCGGATCAAACTGATCGAAGATTGCTCCCATTCTCACGGCGCGCTTTATAAAGGCAAAATCACCGGAAGCCTCGGCGACGCGGCCGGCTTTTCAATTATGACCGGAAAATCTTTCGCCTGCGGCGAAGGCGGTATAATGCTGACCGATGACCGCGAAATATATGAACGTGCTATTCTGTTCGGTCATGCAAGGCGCCACAGTGAAGATTTGCAGCTCGAGGCGTACAAAATCCAGCCCGGCAAGCTGTGGCACTGCGGAATACCCTGGGGGGGAATCAAAGGACGCCTGAACCAGTTCACCTCGGCGCTGGGCCTGGTGCAGTTGAAAAAATATCCGGCTGAAATGGCGGAAATACAGGCGGCCATGAATTATTTTTCCGACCTGATTGACGAGATTCCGGGCTTAAAATCGATTCGCCCGGCTGATGCCCGGAGTACCAAGGGGGGCTGGTATGCTTCCCACATGATTTACGATTCAGCGGCTTTAAACGGCTTATCTGTCACCGCCTTCTACAACGCAATTAGCGCCGAAGGAATAGCCGGGTGCTACCCATACGGATATCGTCCCCTTCATCTTCATCCGCTGTTTCAGACCATTGACGTTTTCAACGAAGGACGCCCGACCCGTCTTTCCTGTTTACCGGAAGGAATCGACATCAGAGAAAATCCAGGAGACCTCCCGCTTGCAGAAAGAATAGGAAGCAGGGTGATGCTGCAACCGCAGTTTAAAAAGTTTGATAAAAAGGCTATCGAGCTTTATGTCTCCGGCTTTCGGAAAATCGCCGAATATTCCAAAGAACTTTTATCTGTTGATAAGGGCAACCCGCAGGAAATGGGTAAGTGGTTTATGAGCGCAATATAAAAATTAATCTAACGAGCTATACTCTATACGGTTGAAATTTTAACTTTTGACGAGTAGGATTGTGGATTGGATTTTCGTCTTGCGATTGAAGGGCGATATGAATATCGTCCGAAATCGCAATGCGAAAATACGGCCACAAG
>JAQUOK010000196.1 GCA_028717165.1 Victivallaceae bacterium
TTTGCGTTTGCGTCTGCTCCAGGACTGTCGCAATTTCCCGAGCTGGAACAAAACGCGTTAACGCTCCTACCCCGATATAATCCGTAAGCCGGACCCTTCCATCTAAAACCGCCTTTGTTCTTGACATCGTCAACCTCCTGTTGGCAATAATATAGATGGTTTTCTGCACAAGTCAAATATTAACTGAACAGTATTGGGGTTAGAGTTCAGTCACTTATTTTATCAAACGCCGGTTTTTTATTGCCAGCTTTTCAGCTTGTTCTTATATTTCTCATAAAAAAGTTGCTTTAAAAATATTTTCCCCGATAAAAGCCTACAGTCTCTTTTGTCCATACTCTTCGTTAGTTTCAGCCTCGATTATGAAGCAAAATAGACTTTTTCAGTAACGACTAAAATAAATGAACGCCATGCGCAAGTTTTTTTCATGACCGTTTTTGAACTTGAAACAATGCGGCAAATGCATTGCTGAACATACTTATAGAACAATTTTTCAAGACGAAATCCTTATTGTCCCGTAGAAGTCCGGTATTGTCGGTCTGCATTATTGCCCGGATTTTCTCCGAAAGTCCGCAGAGTGTCTTCGAATCAACAAGCCAAGCCTCCGGCAGCAGTTCACACATGCCATCCACATTCGAAGCAATCACCGGAATATTTTCGTTCATTGCTTCAAGCATGACCAACGGAACGCCTTCATAATTTGACGGAATTACAATACCGTCAAACATCCTGTAAGGAACAGGATTAATCCATGGAAATATGTAAAAAAAATGTTCCACTTCAAGTTTTTTCATTTTTTTTATCAGTTTTCTCCTGTCCCCGTCCCCGATTATACAGAACTTAATATTTTTTAAAGTATCCCTGTTTTTGCCGACATATCCAACCAGCTTATTTTGTCCTTTGCAGCACTCTATTCTTCCTATTATTCCCCAAAGCCGGAAATTTTCCCCGAAACCATATTCCCGCATCAGTTCCTTTCTGGAAAGAACTGAAGTATCGGGGATATTGCCAACAGGATTAAACACAACATCAACCGCAGCATTTTTGTTATAATTAGTTAAAATATTATCCCGCATGGAATCACAAATTGTAATATATCTTCCCGGAATTTTAGCGTAAAACCATTTTATTAAAAACTGCCGCAGGTAAAGATCCAGTCTCCACCATCCGCCATACCTTTTAAGCCTGTGCGTAATAGGAACATAACTGACTATTTCCGCAAAAGTCCTTCTTGCCGCCAATAACGCCAGACCGCCCTGCAGCATTGAGCCTTGTGAAATCATAAATATGTCCGGGTTAAAAGCTAAGATTTCATTCCTGATCGTTCTTATTTTTTTGAATGAGAAAAAAGCCGTAATATCTTCAAAATACTGACTGCAAAAAGACAATTTGCGAATGTGAAGGTTTTCATTATCGAGTTCATCCAATTCATTAATGAGACGGATATTATCTTCATAAAGAAGAACCTTCACCATGCACTTGCCGGCCGATAACAAGGCGTCTATTCCTCTAACGGTCATAATTTCATGACCGCCATAAATACCGGGATTACAATAGATCAGTATCTTTTTCATCCATATCCTCTAGTTCTTTACAGCATCTCATACCGAATTGCAATAAAAATAGTTATTACCGAAAATCCGGTTTTCTCGGATTGCGCCTCTGGAGATAGAGGCGGCTACACCTTTTACGTAATATTCAGGTTCAGGCTGTCCCCAGCCGTGCTTGTCTTTTACGTAATCTATAAGGAAAAATTCCGTTCCTTTACTAACCTTTAGATCGCAAATCGGTATTAGACGGCAAATCGGCAGCAAACAAAAAGAACGAATCGTTTTTAAAACCTTATACCCAAATGCCAACAAGCTCAAAAGTGATAGCGCGGCAACCTGGTAAAGCAGGCCATCCTTCTCTTAAAGAAAGCGGAATTATGCAGCCTGCCGCCAAGCCTACATCAGTTGCCCCTGCCTGGAACCCAGGAAATCCCGGCATGCCCGGCAAAAATAAGTGAAGAGGCCGGGCTGCCGTTTTACAACGGAATAGCCCAGAACTGCCGCCCAGTAGAAAAACAGAACATAAATGAGACAACTGATCTTATCTGAAACGCTGCCATATTTTTTCACCAGAAAAAAGAAGTTTCTGGTTGAATAATAAAAACTGGTCGGGTTCATATAACCGCCGAAAGATCTGGATTCTTTATGGAGCACAAAAGTTTTGCCCGTATAAAACAGTTTATAACCAGCTCTAACGGCTCTCAGGCATATCTCAGAATCCTCATGGTAAGCAAAATATTCTTTGGCCAGCAACCCTGTCTGCTTTAACATATCCACCCGCAATAAAACGCTGGTTCCCGTACAAAAAGCGGTTTCCCCCCGATAATCATACTGTCCTTTATCTTCCTCGCCGTAACCGATAAGGATATTCTTCACTCTGTTTAATCTCAGCTTGCCGCCCGCATATTGGATTTTTGAAGGCCATCCCCAAAAAAGCAGTTTGGGAGTGACAATACCGATAACCTGGTCCGATTCGGCAACTGCGACCATTTCATTAACAAATCCGGGATCCACCTCCGTATCATTGTTAAGCAATATCACATAGCGGCAGCCGGCCTCAATCGCCTTCCTTATGCCGATATTATTGCCTTCCGTATACCCCTGATTGCTGCTGTTGACTATCAATTCTATCCGCGGATACTTTTCCCTGAATATTTCCGGGCTGCATTCTTCAGAACCGTTATCCACCACATAGATGATAACTTCAAGGTTTTCCCCGCAGTTCATGCCTGCCAGCGATTCCAGACAGGCAAGCGTATCACGGCAGCCGTTCCAGTTAAGGACAATTATCCCGGTCCTTATTTTTTTTATTTCAGAATTCATATCTTCCCGTCTTACCAGTACGAACCGCCTTCAACTTTGGTTTTATCTGCGGGCGTTTCATCCCGTGAGGGCCTGACCCAATACCCATTATACAGATTTCCGTAATAACTGATATTATCCCATCTGTTTCCCTTTATGCCGAACAACAGTTGGGAAACGCCGCCCATATGAACGGCTTTTTTTCCTGAACGCTTCACATGTGCCGCCAAAGGAAAACCGTAGGCACCGGCACCGATCAAAGCTATATCGAAATCAAGCCTGTCTATTTCATCACACATATAGTCAAGAGCTTCAAACCAGCTGGCATATTCCACTTTGTTCCCCGCCGCGGACTGCACCGCCTTCAGGGTTTGCAGTTCAAAATCAGGCAGGACATTTTTGTCGTCAAACAGTTTTTCACGTCTACCGTATTGGCTCTTTATCGTCCCGGCAAAAGGATGAACGACAAGTACCTTCCTGCCTTTCAAGGCCTCCGACCACGGCGGATTATATCGGTAGGGTTCGAGCGCAGCCAGCGGAACATTCCTGGCCTGGGTGAAAAATTTTGCTATCCGGTACTGCTCGGCGCGCCAGACCCCGACAATATCGATCTGTTTTGAATCCTCAATCATGAGTTGCGCAAAACGTTCCATACAGTTGTCTTCGCCCGGGAAAAAACCCGCCATATATTGAAACCGGCGCTTCAATACCAGATTATAATTTACCGGCTCCCCCCTGAAAACGCATGGAATTTTCCTTACCCACCCTTTTGCCTCAGTCCGGTTCAAATAAGCAATCATGACCTGCAGTTCCAGAGAACCGAAACGGCAGACCATACAGGGATCCGGGCTTAAAAGGGCGTCCCGGATCAGGTCGGAAGCCTCCTGTCCTTCCTTGTGATAAGGCAAATGCAGCGGCACTCCGATCATCTTCATATAAATTTTATACAAGGGATATAAGCCGGCTCTCAGTTTCGGGAAATTCAACAGCATAAAATCATTCATAGCAGTCCTTTCAGCTTATTTGCCGCTTTTGTAAAAAACAATTAGAAGGTTGACAATTGCTCCCAGCGCCATGATCATGTAAGTCGCCGCAGTAGCCAGGGCCGCGCCGATATAACCGTATTCCGGAATTAATACAGTATTGAGAATAAAATTCACAATCACGCACCCGATAACCAGAAAAGCGGCGCGCTGCTGCCTGCCGCCGGAATTAAGCGCACTGATATTGAACGTGGCAATAGAGAAAAATACCATCCCGGCCCACAAAATGGTTACCGCCGGAGCCGCAGCCGCATATTTGCCGTCGAACAGGAGCGTAATAATGTCAGGAGCGAAACAGACACCGCCCCAAACAAAGACCGGAAGCGTCAACAGCATCAACAGACTTCCGATACAGCATGTTTTCCTGATTCCGGCATAATCTTTTTTTTCCCACATCTCTGCCGCAAACGGGGTAAACACGGCGGGAAACACAAAAAAACTCTGCGCTATCTGCATTATCGGCAGGGCAATATTATAAATTGCAACCGCTTCCAAACCAGCCAGCCAAGTAAGACAGACTGTATCCAGATAATACATGACCGATATGCCGGCAGTGGAAACCGCAATCCAGGAACTGAGTGAAAAAATGTTTTTGACATCATGCATATCCAGCCTTTCAAGTGAAATCAGGCTGATCCCGTAAGTCCTGACTATAAAAAACTCCGCGACTGCGACAATCATGCCGGCGGCAATAAACCATAAAATACAAATCCGCAACCCGTAATACCGGACTGTCAGGAAAACGCCGAACAGAATAATAAACGCTCTGAGGTTTATCAGGATATTCTGTGTTTTAAACGCCTTGCAGGCAATAAACACGCAGGACAGGGCGGATTCAAGCGTCTGCAAAGGAATAAGCAGGAAAATCAGCATCAGCAGGACGGAACTCCCGGAATATTTGAAATAATAACGCGTCAGATATGGAGCCAGCAGTTCCATTATCCCGAGAACGAGCAGCGCCAGCAGTATTCTGGCGACAAAACTCAACGTGAAAACCTTATTTGCCTTTTCCTGATTTTTTTCAGAGAAACTCTTTATCAGAAGGATGGCGGCGGACTGGGCTAAACCTAAATCCAGAAACACCATTATAATCATAACCAGGGCAAAAGCGCTGTAAAAAAAACCGAAATCCGTATCGGCCAGATTCAACAGCAAAGTCCGCCGGATCAGATAATTCATTATCCCGAGGACGGCAATGCCGCACATCGAAACCGCACTGCCGCGGATAAATAATTTTAAATCGGCTCTGTTCATAATTTTTACTGTTTCTTTAGAAGTATGCACATCGCATTACAGCGGGGGCAACGCGCGATATGGGCCTGTTCATCCTTCATCAGAAAGGAATAATGGCATGAATTGCAGCGGAAAAGGCGGTTATTGCTGATACTCCAGTCGTGCGCTTTTATCCGCCGGAGCTCGCGTATCCATAAGACCACGAGCGTTATCAGCCACAGGAAAAGATATATCAGCAATCCGGTAGTGAGGTCAATCCCGATCATTCGTTCCCCTCCTTTTTCCGCCATTGAATGCTGATTGTAAATTCACCTTCCTCTCCGGCGATATCCTCCGGATGCAATGCAAATTCCCGCAAAACCCGCAAATCAAAATCTCTGTTCCCCGATGATTCTATAATCTCCGCGCGCGGCAGCAGCCTGCTGTGTTTAAAATCATATCTGATACTCATCGGTTCCGGTTTCAATTTCTCAGAATCCTCAAACAACTGTTCAGACAGCGATAAATTCAGGATTTTGTCGCCGCGCCTGATCAAAGGATATTCTGTTTCCGGAGCCGCCGGACCGGCAGCCGGTTTAGCCAGGATGTCCGGGATCCGCTGAAAACTATGGAAAACGAAATTATCCGGCAAGGCGGTCTGCGGTCTTTCATGCAGTTTCAGATCCTCAAACTCCTTCAGGGAGTTCTTCGTCCCTTCCGGCAGAACAGTGCGACAGGCTATATCGGGACGGGCGTCACGGAACTTTGTCCGGGGATTCAACTGGTTATAGCCGTATTTCATGTCCGGGGCCGAGATCAGGCTCGGCTCATGGTATTCAAGCCAGTTAAGGAACTGGCGCCTTCCGGCCGGATCCTGATTCCTCAGATCCATAAAAGTAACTCCCGCCGTCCTGGCGGCACTGTAAATCCTGGGAGGCGCTTTGTAGACAAACAGCGCCAGCAGCAGGCCGTGAACCAGCAAAGCTATTGCTATCGCAAGCAGAAGTATTTTCCGCTGCACAGAAATATCTTTTTCAGTTTTTGTGTTCGTCGGCATCGAATTCCGTTTCTTCCTGTTTTTGCTCCGGCGTGGTCGCAATGATCGCCGCAACATTGGCGCTTTCCGCCAGCGCCATAAGCTTGGCGACAACGCCGAAAGGAATCAGGCGGTCGGCGCGGATGATAACCGTTCCGGAAGCTGAAAAATTCCTGACTTCCGCGAGCCGCTGTTTAAGCTGGTCCCAGGACACTTCCT
>JAQUOK010000197.1 GCA_028717165.1 Victivallaceae bacterium
GCCACGGCTGTCCCCAGCCGTGCTTTCCGCAACTACGCCCCTGGGGACAGGGGCGGCTACACCTTTTTCGATTTTATCAAAGTTTCTTTCGTAACACTTAACACGTAGCACGTAACACGTTTATTTGGTTCCGGCTATGCTGGTTTGGGATGGTTCTGAATTTTATTGCATTTTCTTAACCCTTACCCCTCTTATCATTTTCAATTTTCAAGTATCTTCGGCCCGCATTTATGATCAGTTGAACAATTTATCCGAAACATCCTGCGGGGTGACAATTCCAAGGATTTCACCGTTTTCATCACGGACGGCCAGCATCCGGCAGTTATTTTTCTGCGCGACGGTAATGATATCCGGCAAAGGCCGGTTCGAATCGATGAAAAAAAGTTTTTTCATGCAGGCCGTGACGATCAGCTTGTCCCAGGTTGTCTCGTTCGTCGAAAAGATCGCATCGTATATGCTGAATATCCCGATCCAGGCGCCGCGCTTTGATCTGATCGGCAGCAGCGAAACATCATGTTTGCGGCACAGGGCGGCGGCTTCGCTGATTGTCGCAGTGACGGCAACGTGAACGACTTCATCGAAAGGATTTACTATGTCCTTCACCTGAAACCGGTGAAATTTCAGCGAACGGTCCAGAATATCGGCCGCCTCGGAATCGATAATTCCGGCATTTTCACTGTCCCGGATCAAATAACGGAAATCGTCGCGCATCAGCCAGACCGGCTGAGAATCGCGCTTGTCCCGGTCAAGCAGTTTTATGGCGGCGCCCGTAAGCATCGCTATCAGTTTCGAGACCGGATAGAGAATTATCAGCATTACGATCAAGAGCGGCGCGAATAATGAACAGCGTCTTGCGGGAGCCTGCCGGAACCAGTTTTTGGGAATTATTTCCGGGAAGAGCAGGAAAACCGGCAATATCAGCGTAACCGTCCAGGAGCAGAAGCTTTCCGGCATTCCGGCTTCCAGCGCCACGTGTTTCGCCAGGATCCCGGCGCACACCGTACAGATATTCGTTCCGACCAGCATGGTCGCCAGCATCAGGGCCGGCCGGTTTAAAATATACTGGACTATCGCAGCCCGTCTGCTGCCGTTCCTCGCCAAAGTGGCAATTCGCGGTTTCTGGCAGGAAATAAGGCCGATTTCACAGCCGCAGAAAAACGCCATCAGCAAAATGCTTATGATAAGCGCGACTACATAGAAAGTCATTCGCGTTCCTCCTCTGCGGGTTTTTCAAGTTCAACTTCCGTGACGACGCAGTGAGACAGTTTTTTGACGGTCAGCCTGACGTCGTCTATTTCGATATGGTCACCGACATTCGGCAAACGCCCGAGAACTTCTCCGAACAGCCCGTTCAAGCCGTTTGACTCATATTGTTCCGGTATCCTGACGGCAAAGGCTTCCTCCAATTCGAACAGAGGGATCATTCCGGTAATTTTCCAGATCCGGCTTCCGGTCTGTTCAAGACTGTATTCAGCTTTGTCGTATATGGTTTCAACTTCCCCGATAAGCTGGTTATAAATATCCTTGATGCTGATCATTCCGACCGAGCGGCCGTATTCGTCAACCACCAGCGCCGCCGGCGCCTTTTCCTTTTTAAGGGTTTCCAGAACCCGGGTGAGGCTGATATTGGCCGGAACCAGCACCGCCGGGAAAGTACTGTGTTTTTTCCAGTCATGGCGTTCCTCCGGGGGCATCAGGAAGAAATCCCTGGCGGAAAGCAGCAGCTCGGCGTCATCGATGTCCCTGGTAATAACCGGGTAAAATTCCTGTTTTTTCTCCTTGATGCGTTCGGCTATCGCCGGCGGCGGAGTGTTTCCCCGGATCGGAGCGAGGTTTACCCGGGCGGTCATGAGTTCCTCCGCAATAAGCCGCCGCAGTTCAAATACTGATTCGAGCAGTTTCTGTTCAGGCAGGGTAAAGGCGCCCGCCGCCACCGACATCTCGATATATGACGAATATTCCTCCGAATTCAGCGCCTGCGGCTTGCTGCGCCCCATCCGGTCCAGGATCACCATGAAAAATTTATCCATCGTCCAGATCAGCGGAAACAGGAAACGGCGCAGATAAAGCGCCGGAACCGCAATCGCGTCCGCGATCCGGTGGCTGTAAAGCAACGCGACGGTTTTCGGCGCCACTTCTCCGAAAAGCAGCAGGACGAGCACGGCAAAAACAATGGTGATAATCTGCTCATAGACCGGATTGATGTTCAAACAGCGGTGGAAAAGGGTATCACTGGTCAAGGCCAGAGCGGTGTTGACCAGCATATTGCAGAAGATCAGGGTAATCAGCGTATAACTGTAAGAATTCAGGAGTTTATATATTGCGCGGCGACGGCGTTCCGGGGAGTCTTTATAACTGAGCAGACGGGCGCGGCTGAGAGAAAACAAAGCCGTTTCCGAACCGGAGAACCATGCGGAAAGACTCAGGAAAACAAGCAGCAGGATTATCAGAATAAAAACATTGCCGAATATTTCCATACGCTAGCAGTGCCCTCTGAATTTGAGCGTAACGGAAACAACTGAACAGATCTCAGCCCGGCGCTTCCCCGAAGGGTCAGGGTCCTCTTTGTCATTTTCGAACATAAAGCGTAAACCATACTCCTTTATTCGTCGTTAGAATTACGTATAATATATGCGCGTAAAAATAAAATTGCAAAAAAGATCGTAATTCACCGGCAAAACCGTCCTTCCGCCGCGCCGTGCTCAAAAGCATTTATTTTCTTACAAGTTATTAACGGCAAGAACATTATGGCCGCGCTCCGCCGCCTTGGTTCCGGCCGCTTTAATCCTGCTTGCAAACGAGTTTCAAAATATTTACAAAAAAACTTGAAATTAATGGAACTAATCAGTATTGTGATAGTTGCCTGATTACGCTGGATCAGCGAGTGAAAAACTTAAAATTTCCACATAGGGAACGAAGATTTTGGCAAGGGACAGTGATTACATTCTGGAGCTCCTTAAAGAATACGGTATGATTACCGACGAGCAGGTGAGCAAAGGCTGGGAGGAAGTCCAGGCCAGCAAAGGGAAACTGGATATTATCGACGCCCTGAAAGTGCTTGGCTTTGTTGAAGAGGAACAGTTGCTCTCCCTGCTGGCGAGCCAATACGGAATGGAAGTCGTTGATTTGTCGACCTACGTATTTCCCGAGGAAGTTCTTTCCGCTTTAACTCCCGATATCGTTACCAATTACCAGATTGTCCCGGTTATGAAACATGACAACGTGATTACCGTGGCGATCAGCGACCCCAGCGATGTCGAAACTATCGATTCGCTCCGTTACCTGCTGGGTTGTGATGTTGACGCTGTCGCCGCCCCCATGGAACAAATACAAAAAGTCATTGCCGAACATTATGCGAGCGCCAGCGACAGCGTGGAACACTATATTGACGAACTGGCCGAGGATGAAGCCGCTTCCGCTCAGATGCTTGCCGGAGCCCTTGGCGACGCCAGCGAAAACTATGCCGAAGACGATACCCCGATCGTAAAACTCGTTTCCCTCCTCATCATCGACGCCTATAAAATGCGGGCCAGCGATATTCATCTTGAACCGCTCGAAAAACGCTACCGGGTACGCTACCGGATCGACGGCATACTCATCGAACAGGAAGCTCCGCCGAAATATCTCCAGGCCAACCTGACTTCGCGCCTCAAGATCATGTCCAGACTCGACATTACGGAAAAACGCATACCGCAGGACGGACGTATCCAGTTGAAAATGGGCGACGTCGATATTGACTTGCGTGTTTCGACAATTCCGACCACCCACGGCGAAAGTATCGTCATGCGTATCCTGGACAAATCGAGTATCCAGCTGGATATTCCGAAGCTGGGATTTCTGGCGGACGACATGAAACTGATCAATCATATTATTTCCCTGCCGGACGGCATTTTCCTGGTAACCGGCCCCACCGGTTCAGGGAAAACGACTTCCCTGTACGCCTTTCTGAACACTATCAATCTGCCCACCCGCAAACTTATCACGGTCGAGGATCCGATTGAATATCAGCTTGCCGGGATCAACCAGGTTCAGGTGGCGCGCGAAATAAATATGACATTTTCAGCGGCTCTCCGCGCGATGCTGCGCCAGGCGCCGAATATAATAATGGTCGGTGAAATCCGTGACCTGGAAACCGCGGAAATTGCGATCAACGCGGCGCTTACCGGGCACCTGGTTTTCAGTACGCTGCATACCAATGACGCTCCCGGCGCCATCACCCGTCTGATTGATATGGGCGTGAAAAACTTCCTGGTAGCCTCCGGGGTGAGGGCGATTATGGCTCAGCGCCTGCTCCGGCGCAACTGCAACGAATGCAGGGAAGAAGTTGAACCGACCCCGGCGGAATGCCGTCTGCTTAACATCAAGGAAGACTATCTGGCGAACCATAAGTTCTATAAAGGCAAAGGGTGTCCGCGCTGTAACGGCACCGGTTATAAAGGCCGTATCGGGATTTACGAAATATTCCTGGTAACTCCCGATATCGGCGAACTCATTTTCAATAACGAACCGAGTGCCGTCATCAGGGAGCGGGCGCGGGCCAACGGCATGCGCTCTCTTCGTGACGACGCCATGCGCAAAGCGGAAGCGGGCATATCAAGTATCGAAGAAGTAATCCGTCTCACCCTGATGGATGCGCAATAAAATATTAACAACGAACAGCCAGGAAAGGAAAGTTAAATAAGATGCTGGATGCTGAAGGCCAGGCCCTGAAAGATATACTTCTGACGGAAGGGATCTGTACTCCCGAACAGATTCAGGATTCTGAAGACGAACACGAACGTACCGGTACGTCGTTCCGTGAGGTTATTATCAATTACGGTTTTTTGACGGAACAGGAAATCCTTGAGCACTTCGCCAGCAGCCTCGGTACCGAGATATACGATTTCAGGCACGAAGACATCCCGCAGGATGTTATAAAAATGATTGATCCGGAAACGGTTCGCGCTTACGGGGTGATTCCGGTGGCGCACGAAGGCAACAGTTTGAAAGTGGTCGCTAAAAACCCGATGAATTATCAGATCATTGAAGAACTGCAGTTCATTCTCGGAATGGAAATCAATGTGCTGGTGGCCGAACCGGACGCTATCGACACCGCCATTGAAAAATACTATCCGGTTACGGTCGCTTCCGTGCATGACGTTATTTCGGAAATGACGGCCGGCGATGAGGAACAGGACTACAGTGACGTCGAAGAACTGGAAAATGCCGCCAACGAGGCTCCGATTGTCCGTTTCGTGGAAGTAATCCTTTATCAGGCGATAAAAGACCAGGCAAGCGATATTCATTTCGAGCCTTTTGAAAATTCCTTCAGGATCCGCTACCGGGTTGACGGCACGCTCTATGAAATGCCGCCTCCGCCAAAAAGCCTTGCCGTGCCGGTAATAAGCCGCGTAAAGATCATGAGCGGGTTGAACATCGCCGAGCGCCGGCTGCCCCAGGACGGCCGCATCCAGCTGAAAATCAGCGGCAAACCCATTGACCTGCGGGTTTCGACGCTTCCGACTTCTTACGGGGAATCGGTGGTGCTTCGTATCCTCGACCGTTCAGTGGTCAACCTCGACCTTGATGCGCTCGGCATGCCTAATGTCATACTGGACAAGCTGCGCGACATTATCCATATGCCGAACGGCATCCTGCTGGTTACCGGGCCGACCGGTTCCGGAAAAACCACCACTCTCTATTCCGCCCTGCAGGAAATAAACACTATCGGAGAAAAATTCCTTACCGCCGAAGACCCGGTGGAATATGATATTGAAGGCATTATGCAGCTTCCCATCAACGATGCGTTCGGAATGACTTTCCACAAAGCGCTCCGGGCTTTCCTCCGACAGGACCCAGACCGTATAATGATCGGGGAAATCCGTGACCTGGAAACCGCCCAGATCGCTATTGAATCATCACTTACCGGTCACTTCGTGTTCAGCACCCTGCATACGAACGACGCGGCCGGAACCATAACCCGTCTGGTGGATATGGGGGTTGAACCGTTCCTGCTTTGCTCTTCCATCGTCGGGGTGATCAGCCAGCGGCTCATCAGGAAAGTCTGCAAAAGCTGCCGTACGCCTTACGAACCTAAAGATGAGGAACTGGAAAATCTTGGAATTCCCAGGGAGGAGGTCGGTGACCGGAAATTTTATTACGGAAAAGGATGCCCGAATTGTAATAATACCGGTTACAAAGGCCGGAAAGCAATATCCGAACTTCTGGTAATGTCTCCCGAATTAATGGAGCTGATCCTGAAAAACTCCCCCACCATAACCATTAAAAACAAAGCGTGTGAACAGGGAATGGCCACTATCCGCCAGGATGGCGTTAGCAGTATTTTAAATGGAGAAACAACCGTTGACGAAGTT
>JAQUOK010000198.1 GCA_028717165.1 Victivallaceae bacterium
GACTTCAAACGCTCGTTCAACTGGCGGCGTTTTTCTCCTTCCGGGGCGTTGTCGAGAACATCAAGCAGGGCAATGATCGCTTCGGCCGGTGTTCCTTCATGGAAACTGATCCGGCTTATTTCCCTGCACTCGAAAAAGTCACGCAGTTGTTCCGCGGCAAAAGAGTGATCGTGATCGATGATAATATCGTCATAAATAAAATGTTTTTCGCTGAAGTCCAGACTGATTATCTTTCTGTCCAGCATTGCTTCGTGAAGTCCGTCTACTACTGCTTTCGCGGAATCCAGTACTTTGGGATGTTCCGGGTGATAAAGCTGTAATTGTTTCTGGCACATGAAAATATCCCGCAGCACTACGGTAAGCTTTCTGCTGAGCTGCAGGGATTCCTTTGATACCGCGGTCAACCCGCTGGGCTCTTTGCTTTCCGGGGCCGGATCAGTATTGTCAGATTCCGTATTATAATCCATGTTCCTGACCGTCCTTTGAAGTTTTATCAGAGTCCGAAGCGAACAGCCGCCGCACAAGTGGGATTTTCAATAAAATATTGCCGGTAAAAACCAGAGAGCACTTCGCGGCAGCCCATATTTTTACGACCACCCATTTGATTATCCTGATAAATGTCCGCGGGATCAGCATAAGCAGCCTGCATAACGTGTTCCAGGCGTATTTTATAATCCGTATCGCGGCTTTTACGGTGTTAAGAATGACTGTGAACAGATATATGAAAGGCCGAATTACGGCAGTTATTATCCGCTTCGCAAGCAGCAGATATTTTTTAACCGCGGCTTTTATCCGGTCGGCGGCGCAACTCAGAAAAGTGCGTTGCAGTTTGTCCATATGGGTTTCCAGGGCTTTCGCGGCGGCCGGCGCAGGGCTTCCGGACAAGGCGTAAGCCGCCCCGAAGCGCAGTTCATATTTATAATTGCGCCGCCATAAGTTGCGGCGGGCGATAATACTTTCCAGGACGGGAATTGCTTCTTCTTCTTTCCTGATACTCAACGCTTCAACTGCGGCGCAGCGGTACAGGTAAGCGGATAAGCCACAACGGACGCTGCCGGCGGCGATCCGCGTCAGCAACGAAGCGCTTGCTTCTCCCGAAAAAGCGGCCAAAAGCGATATGATCCCAAGCCGACAGGCAGGCCTGGTCTTTTTATCTTCAAGATTATCAAGCAGGATGCGTTCAGCTTCCCGGTTATGGGACATGGCCATAAAATCAAACGCCGTCAGGCGGTCATCAATATCTTCACTTTCCAGCAATTCGTCATAAAACCGGTTGACCGCCTCCTCCGAACGCAATAACTGTGAAATAACGCGATATGACATAAATAATTTCTGCCGTATCGCTTCTGACGTAAAAGCGGGAATAAACTCTTTCGGCAGGTATTTATCCAAGGCCAGCAGCAGTTCGACCGCCGGTTCCTGATCCTGACGGCAACAGTCAAGAAAAAGGTCGGATATTACCGACAGTTGTCCGGGTTTCAATTTTTCCCAGAACACTTTATTGAATATCTTAACGGAAGAGCTGTCCAGACGGGTAAATTGTTTAAAGACGGGGATAAGCGTAGCGTAATCCCGTTTCCTGAGATAAAGTTCCAGCAGGCCGGCCAGGCGGGTGCAAATATCAAGAATTCTTTCCTCATCCTTTTCGATAACCAGGAAATGCGTAAGGACATGCAGGTAGCCGAGTTCAAGATCAGACTGCAGGTTGGCAATACGCCGGTTCAAAAGCTCCGGATCTGCCTTGGAACCTGTCGGCGGCTGACTTACGGGAAGGACGGTAAAGTTCAATTCCGCTGCCCGGGCAAGCTGTTCAAGAAACTCTTCTGAACTTGCACCATTTTCCAGACGCTGCCGGAAATATTCCACTAACTCATTGAGTTTTTCCCGGGTCGGGCGTAAGCATGATGCGTATGACAAGGTTCCTTGAGAGTGATACTCTTTCATGATCGCTTCAAAGTATTCCGGCAAATCAAACGAGAAAAGTTTTACGCTTGGAATGATCTTGTCTTTCAAAGTCGCGCGGCAATAATATTCCAGCAGTTCCAGGCGCAGAGCGGGATCAAGAAGGCGTGCGGCTTTTCCCAGCTGCCGGCGAATGTCTTCGCTTTCCTGCGCCGAATGCATCAGGATGACATTTTCCAGGCGTTGCATGACAGCGAACATGGTTTCCGCGGAAATGGCCTCCGGATCTTCAGGATCGGCGCTCAGGAAAACCAATAATTCGGCAACCGCGCGCGGATCGTTGAAAACTTGTACCGCAAGCTGAAGTTCGCGCTGCATCATAGTATTTTTTGTCGCCCTGTACAGGAGGTAGTCGATAAAAGGTTTCTCGTCAATCCCCGCTTTTTTCAATCCCGTCAGCCAGTTTTTGCGGCTTCCCGCGCCGCTGCCCATAAACTCTATCAGTCCCGCCGTACCCTCTTCCCCGGAGACGTCCGTATGTGAAGCGAGGTCTATTTCAATCCTACTGATGTTGGCCTGGGACAAAAGAAATTTAATGCCTCCGGCTTTCAGTAACGGCAGCGGCTTCATAGCCAGTATCTTGCACAATTCGATAATATCGTTATCACTGACCCCCTGCCAGAATCGGAATTTACGGATATGATGTATTTCGAGGATTTTAGCGAGGTCGGCAATCTGGGCGTCATCTATGTCAATCTGGATTTTCGGGGTAATAAGTTTGTCGCCGATTTTTACGACTACCAGACATTGGTGGTATTCAAACAGCGGAGTACAACTGTTAATCAGGTCCGAAACGGCAGTCGCAACTAATTTATGGGTCTGGGAATACAGGCGGATATTTTTAAATACTTTCTGAACATTCGCCAGAAAAGTAAAATAAAGCTGTTGCTGATCTCCTTTCTTTACTTCGTCAGAAAACAGCTGGTATGACCTTTGCAATTTATCTCTCCCGAAAATACCTGTTATCAGCCCGGTTATAAAACAAATTTAAACAATTTTCTCCGATGAAAACAGACTTGACCGGAAACAATTCCAGGCGCACCCGACAAAAACATCATAAGCGGCGGCTTTGATATAATTCATACTTACAAATTGCACTTTTGCATTATACAATTGTTTTGGGGAAAAAGCAAGTATCAAAACCTTATAAACGGTTTTCGGCTGTCCCTGACCGTGCCGGGAGTAAGGTTGGAGAACAAAGACTCCGCCCAAAGGACGGGGTTTAAAAACTCAAATAAATACTCGGAAAGTTCCGCTTAAAAGCGGCGCTACACGGAATTATATGAGACCGCCAAAGCGATGATAATTCAAGCTTCATTCTAAAAATTTGCACAAGGAGACTAATACCTCCTTGCACAAAAAATTATGTAATATAAGATTATTCGCTGCTGGAAGGCACTTGATCCGGCTGAGCCGGGTATAATATGGTCATAGCTTCACTGGCTGTGTACCAGCCGTTTGTCGGGAAACCTTTTACGTGACCATCGAGAAACAGCACGTTGCCGTATGCCTCGTGATTGGGAGTTCCCGGAGTACCGTTATGGCCGTCCGTCGTATCCCAGCGATCAGTGCTAAGAGCTGAATCAGCGTTCCCGAAACGGGTTGAAGCACCTTCCATCATGCCCTGGGCTATAGTATAGTCGGTCATGGCGCCCTCTCCGGAAACAACGATAGAATCGCCGGATGAACCTTTGGGAGTCACAGTAGAAGGACATATATATACGCCGTAATCATTCAGATATTTACCGCTGAGAAGGCTGCCCAAATAATCCGGGAAACTGTCTTCGTTATCCATAGCAGACTGCTTCATGGCAAGGCCTATCTGTTTGAGGTTTGAAGTACAGGAAATACGGCGCGCTTTTTCACGAGCCTGGTTCAGAGCCGGTAAAAGCATTCCGGCAAGGATAGCAATAATAGCGATCACGACGAGAAGTTCAATGAGTGTGAATTTATTAAAAATCTTCATCTCTTTCTCCTGGGTTAAAACCTTTAGTTAAAAAAAGTTGTATTATCTGGGAAAAACCGTTTTTTCCGGACCGATTGTTTTCAATTCTGCAATTCCTTTCTGCTGTTTTTTCAATAAGCGCCTCCATTTTTTTAGTTGTTATTGATAATATATCCATGAACGCTGTCATAAAGACATTTATTTACTGTATCCGTTCTTGTTTACTATTGTTTTACTGGTACATTTTTTCCATTTTTGTATGCTTATTTATAAACAAAATATATTATATTGAATTTTTGTCAAGTTATTTAATAAACTTTTTTAAAAAATTAAAATTAGACGTCAGTCTGGGCAGGGACGACAGCATGTTGACAAACCTTTTCTTTTACATTTTACGAGGTAGGGATGGCTCTCCGAGCCGTCCATTTCGAGGGACGGGGCTTTCGGAGAAATCGCCCTGCCTTGGGTTGTTCTGTAAAAACAGGAACTTTGTCAACAGTCTGGCGGCTGCATCTTTTTTCGCTATCTTCAAGTTCTCAGATGCCACGGCTGTCCCTAGCCGTGCGGGGTTAAGGTACGGGCAGCAGAAGATTTTGCAGAACAATTTTTGAAATGGTAAAACCGCTTTAAAGACTCAAATAAATGGGGAACGTTAAAAAGTTTTATGCATCCGGTCGCAGTAATAACGGACATTATCCCACTTTGCGCCGGGCGGGATTCGATGGTCGGGACAGGGGATGAAACCGCCCTGCTCAACCAGCGGCTTCAGTCTTTTTATTTCAGCGTCAACCGCCTTGAAATCCATGGCAAAAACATTTTTGTTCATGCCGCCGACGCCTTTCAGGCCGCGGCCGTACCGTTCGCGCCACGGTGCGATACTGGCGTTCCAGGTACCGACCTCTATCGGAAACATGGTATTCACACCGTTATTTATCCACGTTGGAATAAGTGAATCTATAAGGCCGTCGCAATCCACTGAAACAATATTTATGCCGTGTTTATTCAGCAAAGCGGTGATCCGTTTGTAATGCGGGCCGCACTTTTCGTCAAACACCGACGGTATGACCAGCGGCCCGTTCTTAAAGCAGATATCCTCCCAGAAATTACCGTAATCAAATTTTACTCCCGTTTCCAGAACCGTTTCCAGGCATTTGCAGGTGAGTTCCGCGCAGGTATTGATAATTTCATCATAAAGACCGGGATCATCCGCCCAGAGATAGCTGACCCCGGCAACCCCGAGCCAGTTGCGGATTGCCCCGATCATGCTGCCGCAGCCAAGCCCCAGCGGTTCGCTGCGGGTTTCCTGTTCTTTTTTCAGTTCCTCAAGCCGTTTAAAGTCTATTCTTTCTTTGGAAAACTGCAGGCGCGGCAGGAAATGTTCTTCCCAGGACTTCCGGTCCTTGAGCAAATGGTCTATTTCCGCCGGAATAGACCCGGCATCGGGGGCTTCCAGAACGACGACGCCGAAAGGATCCCGGACTTTTCTGGAACCGTCGGGCAATTCTTCGATTACCTCCCGCACAAAAACCGGATCGATATTGGTATTTGCCCCGAAACCGTAACAGCTCCAGCCGAAATCAAAACCAAGTCTTTTCATTGCTTCCGGCGGCGGATTTCCGCCGCTGCGGCCTTCCGCCTCATTCCGGCTTATATGGCCTTCTTTAACCCATTTCTCAAGAGTTTCATCCCAAAGCCCGAAATGGACCACCGGCAGGCGGTCGTAATTTTCATAATTCATTATCGCGTGAATGCGTTCCCGGTTATCCATAATAATATTCCTGTTTTGTTACAGCAAATAATTTTACAATTTTTCTTTCAAAAGTACATGGCGGCAAATATTAAAAGCATGTATAATAATAAGATGAACATTAAAAAAGCAAGAACAATAAGTACGGAAGCCGTCAAACCGGCTGTTCGCTTTTCAAACTATATAGAGGTCAAGCCCGGAACCGGCTGGGGGCCCCGTACCATACCTGACTTTGAGCTTATCCTGACGGTCTCCGGGAAATACAGCTATTTCCAATGCGATACCGGCAAAAAAACCGAAATAGGCGAAGGGAACGTTATCTGCATCCCTCCCGGAGAAAAACATGTATTCAAATGCGAATCAGCTTATTACAACCGGCCGGTAATTGCCTGTATTCACCTGGAACTGTCTGAAGGTGCGTTCCTGGCCGGAGAATACCGGCTTGCGGATTTTCCCCCGCTGGTGACGGATACCCGCGGCGACACCGCCGTCCATGAACTTTTCAGGAATTGCCGCAATACTTTTGAAGGTTTCGGAAAATACCGGCGGGAAATACTCAATACGACCGCCAGGGAATTGTGGCTGCGGCTTGCCGAATATCGGGAAGGAACGGGCGAAAGGACATTATCTCCCCGCATCCGGCAAATGACTATGTTCCTTGAAAAAAATAT
>JAQUOK010000199.1 GCA_028717165.1 Victivallaceae bacterium
TTGCGCTTTAATCAGTACCGCGCTCGCTAAGCGATGTCCTCCAAAATGCGCAAAGCAAATTTTTGGAGGACGTTGAGCGGGCGAGCCGGACGGGAAACGCCGGATATCGACTTTTGTCGGCCTCGTCCGGGTATCTGGATTTTTATGTTTTCTCCGTTTTCAGCGTTTGTTTTTCAGAATCCTTTCCGGCCGCTTCACGGTCTTGCCGGGGAAGCAAAATTGACTTGTTCAGCGCCGCCTGATTTATTTAAGCCAAGGCGGGATTTGCCCGCAACAAAATAAGCTTGACCGCTTACCACCAGAAAGAGGTTATTTCATATTCCGAACGTACTTGCCGGGAAAGCTCAGAAGTCGAGTTCCATTTTACATGACCGTCGAAAAACAGAGTGTTGGCTCCAAGCGGAAAAACGTTTCCGGGATGTGACACCAGAGTTGAGTTCCAGGTTTCCCCCGCACTCAGACTGGTTGTACCGGTGGCGCTGGTACTTGAACTTCCGGTTAAATCCGCCATTAATACGTCCCGGGAGGTTTTACGGTTCAGATAAGGAGAAAACGGATAGTTGGCGCCGGAAGGAGAGGACAGATGACCGCTTTCAAACCGGCCGCAATATGAATACCCGATAAACAGCGCATTATCGCCGGAACCGAAAATATGACCGGGATAGGTGGTAAAGTAAACCTTGTACGTCTTATAAGTGACATACTGATTTGAAGGACAATAAAAAAGCTGGCCGTTTTTTCCCAGATAATTCCACAGCGCTTCGGCCGGTCCCACCGTTCCGGAGACTGAAGATTCCGGCAATGCCTTCAGGTAATTCCGTTGTGCGGATGATTGATCAACCGGAAGGCAGCCGCTGTAATCATTGGCATAGCACATCAAAGCGGTACCGATTTGTTTCAGATTGTTTTTACATACCGCCTGTCGCGCCTTTTCGCGGGCCTTGTTCAGTGCCGGCAGCAGCATGGCGGCGAGAATCGCGATGATGGCGATCACGATGAGGAGCTCGATAAGCGTAAAAATTTCTGCCCGCCCGGATAAATTCAGGTCCGCTTTTAACCTGCCGTAATAAACGGGCGGACCGAAATTACTGCTCCTGAAAAAATTCTGATTTTTTTCCGGCCGACTGATTTTGTCATTTACTTTTATCATGATGCCGTCCTCCTGATATTTGACCTGACTCTTTACTTAATTATACGTTCCGGCTTTGCGTTTTGCCATTGAGATCGGGCCGAACATAGCCGTTTTTCCGTTTCAGTTATTGCGTGTTCACTGCCGTCCGGTTCTGACCGCTTGGCGGTTGAAGCCGGACTCCGTCCGTCCGGCATAATTTTTATTTTATATCCCTGGGTCAGGCTTTCTACTGCGAAAAATTTCCGGCTTTGCCGGATGATTTTCTCATCGCGAAACCCTCAATCCGACAAACTCCTGGCGCATCTGAATCCGATCATGGCGGAACAGCCGTATTTCACCGCGCTCCGATAAGTGCTCATAATATTTTCCGGCGGGGAGGCCCAGGAACCGCCGCGCATGATCTGTCTTCCCGCCGGCATGTCTTTAATCATCTTTCCCCAGGGATAAGGAGTCCACCGGCCCTGAACGATTTCCCAGACATTGCCGGCCAGATCATATACCCCTTCCGGAGTTTTCCCCAGCGGATAACTGCCTACCGGGGTTGTATGTCCGGCCAGATAGTTGTAATTCGCCCGTCCCGGATCGGGTTTTTCATTGCCCCAGGGATAGCGGCGGGCATTGCTGCCGCGCGCGGCGATTTCCCATTCATATTCTGTCGGCAGCCGTTTTCCCGCCCACCGGGCGTACGCTTTGGCGGCTTCAGGGGTTATATATACGGCGGGATAATATTCTTTCCCCGGAATGACGGAATAGGAACCTTTACCTTTTTTCACAATTCCGCACAGATTGGGATCCGCCATATCTTCGACATAGTAATTGTCGTTTTCTCCGGTATTGAGGAAACGGACATATTCGCCGATCGTGACCGGATAGCGATCGATATAAAAGCCGCTTACCGTGACTGTTCCCAGGGGCGACTCTTCGCAGTCAGTCATATCCGGGCCGATAATATAGGTTCCTCGGGAGCATAATAGTCTCGTGCCCTTTCTTGAACTGGTATTTCTGTACCATCTTTCAGCATGACTGTTATGCTTTTTATACCGACATCGTTACTTTTTTTCCCCATAGGATTACATTGCATGCGTACTGACATATCTAAAACCTTTCATTGGTCAATTAATATATGGACAACTTATCAAAACGGATTATTAATCCGCTTGATTTTGATTTCCTGAGTTTCTATCAACTGTTTCTGTTCATTAAAAAGTTCCGCCGATATTGAATAGAGGCCAGGCGGCAGTTGAGTTGTTTGTAAAGGGATATCTATTATATGTGACGGCAAAATAATATCCTGTTTTGAAATTATTTTGTCTTTTGCTAAGAAAGAAAGTCTCAAAACGGTGTTATTTCTATCACTATCGCTTAGGTTGATTATCGTTCTAAGTTTTATCTGTTCCTCCGACAAATACGAAACCGGATCGGCTTCCAATTTTACAATTGTACTGGGAACAGTAAAAAATTTTACTTTCTGCAGACATAAAAAATTGTTTCTCAGATTAATTACATTAAAAACCAATTTACCGTCTTTTCCTTTGCATTCAACCTTATAAGGCAGGGAAATTTTTTTAGTCTCAGCCGGATTAACGGAGAACTCTACATGTTCCGATTTCATGCATCCGTCAAATTCCCATTTCACCTCCGCTTTTAAATCCAGTTTTTCAGAACTGTTGTTTCTGATTTCCGCTGTTAAAATATTGTTGCCGAAAGATAAGGTTCCGAAATTAAATTTAACTAATTCGCAGCAATAATTTCCAGGGGTAAAATTAAACTGAACTTTGTTAAATTGCGATGGTCGGTGAAAGTTGCCGTTCATTAATAGAGCCCATGTCTGACAAGTACATGTCCTCGGTTCCCAACGTCCTGCATTAACACCCCATAAAGAGGGAAGAACTGTGTCTGCTGCTATATTTGCCCATGGTATTTTAATCTCTGTTGTCCAACCTTCTTTACCCAAATTGGATTTCACTTCAGTATTGCTGTCCCACCCAATATTCCTGTTTTGCACGGATGAATAGTAATTGTCGCACAAAAGACCTTTCGCATTGACAAGGAGATGGTAATACGATTTTCCCGTCGCACCTGGATCAAGAAAAATCTCTATACCGTCATCTCCCCACTCCCACTCCCCATCTCTTTTATTCATTTTATCGGAAACCAATTTATCCATATCGGAATCGCTGCAATCAAAAGCTAAATACAAATAAACATCATCATAACCCATATAAACGAGTGTTTTATTCTCAATAATTTTTCTTGTTTCTGAAAGCGGTAATTTTAACTTCTGATGCATTATAATATCTTTCAGCTTGCTGTTAAACACGAGCGGCTTACTTAGTTTTGGAATTTCCAGTAATTTTGTTTTACTGTCTGAAAGTTCCATTATGGCATGGATGATTTCTGCGCGGAAGTCATTCAAATCACTTTCCGAAATATCAAAAAGCACTTCACCCAAGTTAATGCTAATTCTGTTCAATATTTTATCAATAACGTCTTGTGCTCTGCGGGCTTTTTCAGTATCTTTTTCCTGTTTAATCAGTTCAGTGAGGGTCGTCAGATATCTGACATCATTGATTCCCTCTCTGAGCGCTTCAGATTGGAGTGTCGGAATTGGTCCTTCCAATGACGGATATGCGATAAACATATTTTTTTCCGGTCGTTTACCGCTGAATTCATCATAGGGATCATTCCCCCCGCCTGCCAGCCAACTACAGTACGGTGCTATTCCCGTAAAACCTGATTTCCAAAGCATAAACCCGGCCAATAACCGATTTTGCTTGGGATTTTCTTCCCAAGGTTGCCAGTAAGTCCAAACCTCTTTTTTCGATCCCGCCTCTTTTTTTATTTCTTCTGGAGAAACTCCTGGATAAACACTGCCGTAGTTATATGCAGGAAGATCATTGAGCGGTCCCAAAATGTCAAACCCTCCATCTGCAATTGAACGATATGCGGCGGCTGTAGTAAGTCCGCCACCTCTGTGAATGGCCTCATATATTTCCTTGCATACTCCTACGGCATAATCCGGTGGCGGAGCATCCTTATAGACGGCCCTTTTCGGATTCCGATTAGCTTCGTCAATACCGTAGTAAAATAATTTGATAGAGCCATCAAATTGTTGTTTGACAAATGCTTCAGTTTCGCTTGTCACTTTTTCTATGGTATAGAAAAATAATTTCCTGTCTTCTTCTGTTTTGCAATAGTCTCTGTAGTGTAAAGATTTTCCATCAATCTTAGAATAGTCCCCGATATAAGGAGTAAATCCTGTAAAACCTGCCTCTTTATGAAATTGCAATGATTTACCAAGATTGCTTAAATCAAGAACCAGTTTACCATTCTTACTTGAACCTATTATTGGAGCATATGTCGTAATGTATTGAAAACCATATTCTTTGATAGCCTTCAAGTCCTTGCGGCATTGTTCCTCCCAGGTTTTCATATCTGGATATACTCCAGGAACGTACCACGGCAGACCGAAAGATGAACCTGTATAGTAAATTGAATAAGACTTACTTGGAGGAAGAAGTTTTATCGGCAGGACTTCAAGGTTTAATTCCAGTCTGGTTTCCGGCCCGTTTCCAGGTTTTATTATAACGGCCCCAGAATAGTTTCCCGGAATCGTGGACTTTGATGTTTTGACAGTAAGCCATATCTGCTTTGAAGTATTTACGGGAATATCAGTAACAACATAAGACGTCAGGGGCATGGAAGATAAATATCCTTTCAGTACCAGACGGTCATCCTTTACCAGCAGTTCCGGTATTATCACTTCCTTGTCTTTTTCTATAGTATCCCGCTGCTTCCAGCATTTGACAATACGCAAATCAACTGCACTACCCTGAATTATATTTCCCCCCGACCTCAAATCCGTAACCGAGATATTTACATCTTTAAATTCTTTAAGTGCATAAATACTAAAAGTAATTGGCGCATACTCGTCTAATGACGCGCAAAAGGATATTTTATTTCTGATAATTTCTCGAGGAACTGGAAGATATGAAGGACTGATCTGTTCAAGCGTAGGTTTTTCGTAAATGAAATATCCTCTTTCTAAATCTGCCTTTTCCGGTTCATATGTTTTTATTTTTCCGTAACAGAGGCATGTATATGATAATAAATACATAAGCGTCAGGCAGGTGAAAACTTTTTTCAGCCAGTCCAGTTTCATTTCAATTCTAATGCTGTTATCCATACCACATTCCTTCTTTTTTTAGTTTTTTATATTATTTTGTAACAGTTCACTTGATTCAAGTAAAGAATTATTGACTTTTGTCGCTATTTTTGCTAAACTACTTATAACAGGTTCGTAATTAACTGATTCGGAGGAAACTCCATGGGACATGGCAAAGCACCTTTCCATTCCGGGAAAAGCAAAAGCTATTACTGTCCTTTCGGTAGATCCTGTGTATTCCTTAACGGCGAAGCGCCAGAAAGGATTCTTGCCGAACGTGACTATCTGAGCAAACGGGTTGATGAACTCGAATTTGCCATGGATATTGGCAACCACCAGGCCCTTAAGCTTCAAGAACGGATCAAGGAACTTGAAGATATTAACGCTCAGCTTAACAACGAACTCTCCGAAGCGCTTCAAGCTCCTTTCAAAAAGCGTGAAAAGAAAGATCCGCCTGAAAATCCCAGGAAGCGCGGCGCCCCGGTCGGCCATCCGGGATGGTTCCGCGGTAATCCGGAACAGATCGACAAAACCGTTGACGTTTACCTCGACGTCTGCCCATTTTGCGGTAGCGAGAATATTTCTCCGTGCAACCACACAACAGAGCATATCCAGGAAGACCTTGAGGACGGCAAACTTACGGCGACGTGTTTTGTACATCTTTATTACTGGTGTAGAAACTGTAAAAAAGCTGTTCACGGTTGGGGTGAAAACGAAATTCCCAACGCGTTCATTGGCCCCGACGCCAGAGCTAAAACATCTTTCATGCGTCATGAAGTCAAGTCTTCTTATAACGGTACTCGACTGGCTTTGCAATGTTTTGGAAACCTGAAATTGACTCCCGGAGCGCTGGTCGGTTTCGACAAGCATATTTCCAAACAGGGAAAGCCGTTGTACGACGCATTGAAGCAGTCTCTGCCCGGCTATTCGTTCATGCATGCCGACGAAACTGGCTGGAAGCGCGACTGGCTTTGGATTTTCACTAATCCGGATATTGCCTTCTT
>JAQUOK010000200.1 GCA_028717165.1 Victivallaceae bacterium
CGAAGGTCGGCAGCCCGGTAACGTTAAAATAATTAAGTGCTCTTGCCGTTTCCGGGTCGTTGAATTTTTCCGCCTGATACTTGACAAAGATAAAATTTTCCAGCGCTTTTTTAACTTTCGGGTCTTTGAGCGTCGTTTGGGACATTGAAGAACAGACGCCGCACCACGTGGCCCAGAAATCAACCAGTACCGGTTTCCCGCTTTGCAGGGATTTTTCGAGCGCATTCGTTAAAGCCGTATTCCGGTCTGCCGGTACGGGTTCCCCGTCCGCGGAAGGCAGAAGCGTATATCCGATATAAGCGTAATAAATTCCCATGGCGATAATCAGGATCCCGAAAATGTGTTTTATGTGGAGCATCCATTTTCCGGGTTTCGGCAGTATCGCCAGTCCAGCCCCGGCGAAAGCCCAGGGAAGCCCCATTCCCAGGCCGAGCAGAAAAGGCAGGAGCAGGCCAGCCGGATTGCCGTCTTTGTAAAGCGCAGCGGAATGCAGCAGAACCGCAATAAGAACCGGGGCAACGCAGGCTCCGGCCAGCAAAGCGGCGATTATTCCCATGAAAAAAATGCCGGTCAATTTGCCTTTTTCAGCGCTTTTATGATAACTGCCCCCGTACCGCGATAAGTCGATATCAAAGGCTCCGAACATGGCCAGCGCAAGGATTATAAATATAACGGCAATGGTGAAATTGAACCATGCCGTGGAATTCAGGGCTCCGAAAACGGCGGCGCCGTTTACCGCGAACACCCCCAGTACGCCGTAGGCGATGGTAATGCCCAACCCGTAAATGCCGCCGCGCAGGAAACCGCTCCATTGGGAATCGGCTTTGCTTCCGGCTCCGATAATGGCGAGGTTGATCGGCACCATCGGCAATACGCAGGGGGTGAAATTGAGCAGCATGCCGCCGCCAAGGACAATAAGGATTATGAGGAAGACGCCTTTGCCTTGCAAAAAGTTTTCGTCTTTACCCCGGCCTTCGAGAAAAGCCGTGAATTCGGAGGCGTTTGCGCCGCCTTTATGGATTGCGGCAATTTTGAATTTACCGAGAACAGCCGCCGGCGGCCGGCGGGAAGCGAATTTTCCTGCTGAAGCGGCATCGGCGGTTTTTACTGCGCCGGCAATAACGGTAAAAGTTTTTTCTCCCGGCATGAAGCAGTTTGCGGCGTGATCGGCGGTATGTTCGCGGCAACCCTGAAAAGAAACCGTGACTTTGAACGGTGAAGGGCGATTTTGCAAGTTGTATGTCCAGACGCTTTCGGGACTGGCCGGGTAAATCGCGACTTTACCCGAAAAGGCGTCTTCATGCACGGCGGTTTCGGGACTGGAAAGCGCTTTCAAGGTTTCATTGGCGGCATCGGTAACCGTTATTGCGGTGCTTTTCCGGTAAAGATAATGATTACGCGGAATCTTTACCTGAACTTTCAGCTTACCGTTCTCGACTTCAGTTTTCCATACAAAAGGGTTGGCGAATTGCGCAGAAGTACTGCCGTTGAGCAAAACTATCAACAGGAGCGATAAAAAGGTTTTCATGTTGAACCTTTGCGGTAAGCTTGAGCGGCGCCGGATTATTTCCCGGGTGTTTTAGCTTTTTCAGGCATTTTACTCTTCAGGAAATCGATATAAGCTTGCGGACCGCCTTTAAAGTAATTGGTTCGAACGATTTCTTTGCCTTTGCTGTCAAGCAGGAGCAGGGTCGGGAAACCTTCGACTTTATATTTTTCGGCTAAGGCTTCGTTTTTCTGTTTTTGGGCCGGGGATTGTTTTTTCCTGTTCGGGAAATCTATCAATACCAGGATCAGGTTTTTTTGAGCGAAATCTTTGAAAATTTTTTTTGATAGTACTTCTTTTTCGAATTTTATACACCATTTGCACCAGTCGGAACCGGAAAAATCAACGAGAATCGGTTTGCCGGTTTGGGCGGCTGATTTAATGGCCGCATCCAGATCAGTCATCCATTCCTTGTCTGAGGCGAAAACAGCAAGTCCGAGACACAGGGCGAAAATAACAATTGCCAGTTTTTTCATAACCACACTCCATTTTTTAAAAATAATTATCTGATGGCATTATCGGGAAATTATAAGTTTTGTCTCCGGTTTTTGCAAGTGTGAAAGCGATAAAAGTTTCTAAGTTCCGAAACTTTCTATTTTTTCTTTGCAGATTTTTTCGGTTATTTCGAGGAGCAGTTTAACCCGTCCCGCAAAATATTCCAGGTCTTTTTTCGAGATTTTGAAATCCTTGTCGTAACGCGCTCCGATATAGGCGTATTCGAACACGTCGAAACGCTCTTTGTCGGCTTCGGTTTCGCATGGAAAAATGACTTCCAAATCAGGAAGAACTTCGCGGATTCGCCGGTCCGCGGCGCCCAGAAAATGACCTGGGGGAACGTAATTGGTAAATACCAACTCAAGAGCTTTATACGCGGATTCGGCGGATTGGTGTAAATGAAAAGCCGCCTCTTTATCCCATTGTTTTTCCATAGACGATTTAAAAAGCTCAAAATATCTTTGTCCCCTTTCAAACCAATGCTCAAAATGTTCTTTGGCGATTTCGATCTGCTGTTCGGGGGTGAGCTCTTTTCCGACATTCAGCTTGTATCTGCCGGAATCATAAAGCAGACAGCCCTCTTTGACAATGTCGCTGTAAAAGAAATGTCTTTCCTTGAGCCGTCGTTTAATGAATTTTATGTCATGCACGATAATTCTGAAAGGCATAAGCGTGCTGAGGCCGTTGCAGTGTTCGGATATGCTGCGCCAGAGACTGTAATGAATAGAGGTCGCATTAAGGCGGGAAACCACCAGAATATCATAATCGGAAACCGCTCCGGATTTACGGCCGGGAGCCAAATCCTCTTCGTCTTTGTAATTGCCGCGGGCATGCGAACCGAAAAGAATGATCATTTCCACGTCGTCGCACATTTCGCGAATGACGGAAACGGCTCTCTCCAGTTCTTCTATTTTATGTTTCGGTAAATGTGAGAGTGATTTCTTCATCTTGAAAATATATCGCCATATCACCGATTGACAACGTAGTTAAAAAAGAAAATCGTATTTTACGCTGTGTGCAAATTTATTATATGCCATAACGTAAATTTTGTTTGGGGAATCGCGTTTCCCGTATTCGGCTCGCGGGTACGCTCGCCCATATAAACACTGCATTCATCCTTTTACTGGAGGGCGCCGTTTATGGGAGACGTTACTTGCATTATCTCACGTTTGTAGTACCGCATTCAGGCGGAAGGCAGAACCATTGTCTCCGGGGGAAATTCCGTTTAAAAGCGGTACTACAAACACGTAAGTATCCTCAAAGCATTCAATCACCTTTTGTACAAACTCATTGCGCGCCGGGCATCCCGGTTGTCCTGGCGTTCCCGGAGAGATTCGCGCTTGTCTCCTTTGGTTTTGCCTTTGCAGAGTCCGAGCTCAACTTTTATAAGCCCTTTATTAAGATAAAATTTCAGCGGCACCAGAGTCAGGCCTTTTTCCCTGAGCTGCTGGAAAAGTTTCAGTATCTCCCGTTTATGGAGCAACAGCGTGCGTTTGCGGACAGGGTCATGATTGAAGCGGTTGCCCTGCTCATAAGCCGCAATATGGACATTGAGCAGGATCGCCTGGCCGTTCTGGATCCTGACGTAGGAGTCTATCATGGATATATTGCGGGCGCGGCAGCTTTTGACCTCAGTGCCGGCCAGGCTTATTCCGGCCTCGTACCTTTCCAGGACGGTAAAGTCATGGAAAGCTTTTTTGTTGTTTGCCAGGACATTGCTGTTGTCCGTTTTTTTCGTTTTTTTGCCCATACGCAATTTTCTGTAAGCGGTCAAGCTTATTTTTCTGTAGCGTCATTCGCTTCGATTCAAGTTCAGATGCACAATGTTTATGTTATAGATATTTTTGCGGTTAAGCTTATTCATTGCCGAGGAAAGGCTTGGCTTTCCGTTCGAACCCGGCTTTTATGGGATTATTCCTGATGTCGCTCAGAGAGGAATCAAACTTCTCAAGCAGTTCTTTCTGCTCCCTGGAAATATTACTCGGGACTTCAACAAAAACCTTTACATGCATATTGCCTCTGGCGCCGCCGCGCAATGCCGGAACGCCTTTTCCCTTCAGGCGCAGAATGGTCGAATTCTGGGTTCCGGGCGGGATTTTCATTTTAGCTTTGCCGCTTATGGTGGGAACTTCGACTACGCCGCCGAGAGCCGCAACCGCATACGAGACCGGCATTTCACAGATAATGTCATTGCCTTCCCGGTGGAAAATGTCGTGCTGGCGGACATGAATGAACACGTAAAGATCGCCGTTGTGCCCGCCTCTCAGGCCGCTTTCGCCCTCATTGGCAATTCGCAGGCGCGAACCGGTATCGACGCCGGGCGGAATATGTATCTGCAGTTTCTTTTCGGTATGGATACGGCCGCTGCCGCGGCAGTTCCGGCATGGTTTTTCAACGATTTCCCCGGCGCCGTGACATGCCGGGCAGGTCTGGCGGATGCTGAATATGCCCTGCGACAGAGCGACTTGTCCGCTGCCGCCGCAGCGGGAGCAGACTTTTCTGCCGCTGCCGGGTTCACATCCGGTTGAATTGCATTTATCGCAGGCGGACATTCGAGGGACGGTAATTTTTTTATCCGCGCCGTAAACCGCATCTTCAAAATCGATTTCCAGGTCATAACGCAGGTCCGCACCGTCAACGGCGGACGATGCCGAACGCCTTGAACCGCCGCCTCCGAACAAGTCCTCGAAAAAACTGCTGCCGCCGCCGGCTCCGGCATTGCCGAAAAACTGGGCGAATACGTCCATCGGGTCATGGAAACCGGCGCCGCTGAAGCCGTGCGTGCTGCGGCCGCCGCTGGTGAAGGCGGCGTGACCGAACTGGTCATACTGCGCGCGTTTATTTTTATCGCTTAGAACTTCGTACGCCTGAGATATTTTTTTGAATTTTTCTTCGGCGTCTTTATTTCCCTGATTTTTGTCGGGGTGGTATTTAATGGCCATTTTACGGTAGGCTTTTTTGATCTCAGTCTCCGTGGCGTTTTTTGAGATACCCAGTATATCGTAATAATCTTCTTCTTTCGGCATAGAAAATATTCCTTTTAATTTTCAGAGTCTTCTTCGTCGTCGGGGCCGCTGCTGACGACAACCGTTGCCGGCCGGAGCAGGCGTTCCCCCAGTTTATAACCGGTATTCCATTGCCTGATTACATGGCCTTCTTCGACTTCGTCGGAAGCTTCATGGCTCATGGCGTCGTGCAGTTTGGGGTCGAATTTTTTGCCGACCGCATCAAAAGGTTCAACGCCGAGTTCGTCGAGTCTTTTTCTGTATTCCACAAGGATCATCTCAAGGCCCTGCTTGATGGCATCCATATTATCTGATTTTTCTGCTGCTTCCATTGCCATGTTGAAGTGGTCGAAAACCTGCAGGAACGGCATGATCGTATCGCTTTGGGCAAAGGTTCTGGCGTTGGCAATTTCTTTTGCCGTACGCATCCGGTAATTCTGAAAATCTGCTTTGAGACGCAGTAAGGCGTCCCTGGCTTCCGCCAGTTCAGCGTTCAGCGTTTCAATCTGTTTTTCAGCGCTGGGTTCTTTTCCAACAGTTTCCGCCGCTGGGGTTGCTTCGGTTCCGGCGTCAATAGTTTCGGGTTTCACTTTGTCAACGGGTTCAGTAACTTCTTTCTTTTTTTTCATATCGTAAAATGCTCCGGTATTGTAATATATGAAATTTAAAATATATGTTTGGCAAACCGGGAAATATCCCGAATCGTTTAATTTAACCAAAAGTCTGAAAAAATCAACCTGACGACAAAATAATGCCGTTTTTTTTACGGCGGCAAAGATTGATTTTTATATTTCAGGAGGTAAGTTATCATTTATGAGGCGTACCTGATCATGAAGGATGCAGATATATGATAGATATTCACAGTCATTTACTTTACGGAGTTGATGACGGTTCACAGTCTTTCGAGTCGTCAGTGGAAATGCTTAAGGCGGCGGCGAGAGACGGCGTAAAATCCATTGTCCTGACCCCGCATTTTTCTCCGGGGCTGTTTGAAACCACGCACGGCAGGTTTGAAAGACTCGTGCCTGAAGCTGAAAATCTGGATATAAAGTTATTTCTCGGTTGTGAATATGATTTTTCGCATCTAAATATACAGGATTCACTGGTCACTCTCGGCGGCAACGGTACTTACGTGCTTATGGACTTTTGCCTGTCGCCGATCACGCCGATGGTAAAAAATATTCTCCTTGAGTGGCAGACCCGGGATTACCGGATAATAATCGCCCATCCTGAAA
>JAQUOK010000201.1 GCA_028717165.1 Victivallaceae bacterium
TGGGGTTGTCCGGGTTTGAAATCACAGTCGGGGCAGTTTCTCACTATGTCTTTAGCCATTTGTTATGCCTCCTTTTCAAGCTTAAGTTCTTTTGGCGGCCAAACTCCGTCCGGCAGATAGCGGGCGGAAAAGTGGATTTCGTGCATGACATAAGCCCATGCGGCGATAATTGAGCCGTCCGCTTTTCGGGCGGGAATCAGAATCCGGTCGTAATAGAAAGGTATTCCTTCGAGTTTATCGATTTGCGGAACGTCTTCTTCCGGGTCCGCAAAGGTTATAAGTTCGCCGTGAACAGTATCCCAACCGTCATGGATTTTGAATTCAAAATCGCCGTTATCGTTTTCCTGATACTGTTCCTGAGCGGATTCGAAAGCGTCCTTTATACCCCCCAGAAGTATGCTGTCGTTCGGCACCTGCAAGGCGGGATATCCGGGCGGTAACTGGTAGAGTTTACCGCAGACTGTAGCCGGTTCGATGCTCACGGCATTGCGGCAGAAATGGTGATTCCAGTGTCCGACCTTTAAACTGCCGTAAACAAATATAGAAATGTCAATCATGATTTTTACTCCATGGTTCTTTGATAAAATTAAAAGGTATTACCTGAGGATTCAGAAGGTCGGCGATGTTGAAGACCGCACAGGTCATGGGCATCAAATCAATCCTTTTCCATGATTTGGCTTTCAGGATGGAGCCCAAATGAAAACCGTCTGACGAGTAGACCAACGCCCCAAGTTCAGCGTGGTAACGCAAACTTAGCGGCCGGTTGCCCTTAAGGACGATAATGCGTTGCGGGTCTAAAACCGAGGTCACCACCGCGCTTATCTGCCCCTTGCAATGCTGCAAGGAACGCAGGAAGTCTCCAAGTATAATTTCCCCGTTCTGAGTATGGTGTTCGGCAAGACGGGGTATAAGTTCGCTGTCTACTTGGGCAAAGCGGAGGAGCTGAAACTTCCTGAAAAGTTCGTCCGCATTAAAAATCGTACCGTTAACGGTCGCCAGACAGCACCCGGATTTTATGGGATGACCGTTGGTGATGTTTTTCACGCTTCCGACGGTCGCCAGCCGTGTATGCCCCATTACCAGAGTGGTTGAATCGGACAGCGATTCCAATATTTCATGAAATTTCGGTTGACGAATGAAACTGCTTGCCGCCACCGATCTTTTCATGAGATGGTATTTGCCGTAATTTCCAACCAGCGCAATTCCGGTCGCGTCCTTACCGCGAAGCTCGTTCAAGAAAAGCAGCTTGGTAAATATGGAACGGAGCCGGGTGAGCTGTTTTTCGTCCCTCTTTCCTTCCGCCAGAATTATTCCGCATTGTCCGCACATGGTTTCACCTCCCTTGTTTCGCGGTTAGGTCTGCCGTTAAAAATAATTTCAGCATATTCACGTCGATGGCTTTCAATCCAGTCCGCAACCTCGGTTTCGCCCATTTGTATGGCAAGTCCGGCAACTACCGGAGCGTCCAGCATGTTGGTTGCGCCGGACTGCCGGATCGTTTCCAGAACTTCCATCAGGTTCGATGGGTAGTGGTCATCCTCGGGCAGGAATGAAATGAATCCCTGTTCCGCGAGTTTGCTTAAGAATTCGGTTGCGTCAAGTTCGGTCGCTTCACCTTCGGGCATAATTTTGGCAAGGATATTGTCGATGTACTGTCTTGCGGTCATGTCCGCCGTGAACGGCGACTGGAGCTTCATCGCTTCGATTACCTCATAGGCATCCGCTCCTGAAAGAACCTTGCCGGTATCGGAAAGCGGTTTGCCTTCCAGCGTAGTCTGGTGCATTTGCAACTTAATCATGGTTTTTTACCTCCGTTTGGGGGCTTTCGCCCCCGGTTTATGTTTATGCCTCAGTCCGTTGCGGTCTGCCATGTTTCCATGCGGAATCGCCGGGCATGTTGGCTAAAAGGTGTTTTCGGGCGGTTTTGAACGTGTCCCCGATGAATCCGAGATTCAGGAGAATCACCCTGAAATCGTATTTTGCGCTGGCGGGGTTGAATTCTTTTTTCTTGCTTGAGGCGGCTTTGGAGTTCAATGCCTTTGCCGCAAGAGCGAGGACGAGGTAGATGTAGCTTTTGATTTTGCCCGCGTGGAGCGTGCTGTTTGCCGCCCGCCATTCCACGGTATTGGCGTAGAAGGCGTTGTGCAGGTTCAGGATGTGGTATCTTTCCGTTTCGTAATGAGTCGGATTTCTGTTCAATCTGCCGTAAAGGGCGCGGTTTAGTTCGTCCATGGTTTGGGGCTTCTGGCGGTCAAGGCGCTGGATGAAGCTTTCGTCCATCCGTCGGGTATATTGAGCCAGCCGTGATTCCCGGATGCCGAGGGCGTGAATGTAAAGCTCTTCGTTCTTGTAGACCATTTTGGCGAGGTTGACTAGCTTTTTGGCGTTGAAAGGGGCGCTTTCAACGTGGATGTGAATCCCGCAGCATGAATGGCATTTTGCTTTGGCTTTCCGTAATGCCCTGACGACTTCCTGCAGTTGCGGAATGTCTTCAAAGGTCATTACCGGGCTGACGACTTCCGATTGGAGGTGCGACGGCACTGTGTGCAGTGAAGAATCCCGTACCACCTTCCATTTGCGGTTGCGCAGGTCGGTGACGCTGTAACAATCATAAACTCCGCCTTCGTAGGCGATGGTTCCGCCGACTACGCTTTGTACCGCTTCGGCTGCCTTGCGGCGTTCGATTTTTACCGTTTCGATTTCGATACCCCATTTTAAATCCTGCATGTTCATTTTTTCTGCTTCCTTTTGTTAAGTTATTGGTATTCAATGCTTTATCTTGTTCTGTGTACAGTATAAACGATGTGTGCCGGTATAGCAAGTCGTGTAAGTTGTTTATCTCAAGGTATTTGCATTGTTTTTTCTATTTCTGCGATATGTTGAAAATGAGGGATTTTAGGGGGAAATAAAAGGGCGGGGAATTAAACCTGCCCTGATAAAAATGGGGATTGGAATTGTCTTTATTCGACCGCCGCAAGGGCAAACATCCCTTTTCCGGTTTTCTGAAAACGTGAGTTTTCTTTCTCTGCGTTTCGGTTCAACGCGGCTGAGAGACTGTTGGCCGGGGTTTTTCCGGCAGGGCTTTTCCAAATATCCGCTTCTTCCATTGCTGCGATGAGTTCCTTTGCCGACATCGGATATGAAGCTCCTTTCAGTATCTCCGCCGCCGCGTCCAACATGGAAAGTTTGCTTTTGGGAGCGGATTCCTGAGGTTTGGGAGCTTCCGGCTCTTCAAGACACTTGACAAATCTTTCACAACTGTTGACCGGGAAAACTCTCCCGGAGGCGGATGCGACCTGCCAGCCGCGTTCGGTCTTTTCCGTTACGGTTACTTCGATTTCGTTTCTGCCGACTTTCACGGCATACTTTTTTCCGACGGTGATTTCGTTTGCATTCATGGCTTTGTACTCCTTGATAAGTTGGTTGATGTAATTTCTGGACTCAAATTCGGTGCATTTGCGTTCCGCGACCAGCATGCCGGTGAACATCTCGCGCAGCATTCTGCTGACCCGTTCCTGATCGATTATGTTCGCCCAGTTTTCCCATTCCTCGGCGGCGCTCTCCGCTTCACCGTTAAGTTCTGACATCAGGTAATGGATAATCCGGTTCTCCTCGAGTAATACTTCGTTTGTATTCATGACTGCAGTTCCCTTTCTATTTGTTCGCGCATCAAATCTTCATCGTGGGCGTTTCTGAGGAAGGTCAGGATTTCCAGCATTTGTTCCTTTGTATGACCGATATCTCCGACATGTCCCCAATTCGGGTCCCCAACGCTTCGTTTTTTGAGTTCCGCTCCTATCAGTTTCAGGAGTTTTTCATTTTCTTTTTTCAGTCTGGCGTATTCGTTTTTTGCCGTCTTTGTCATTTTTTCGTCCTCCCTGCCGTCAAGCCCCGGAAATCCGGGGCCTTCGGCATTCTGTTAAATTTATATGTTCTGCAAAATTCCGGCGTATCTGGGGTAGTCGTAACCCTCGGTATTGACCAGCAATTCAACGCGTTCTTTTTTCAGTGTGACTTTCCACCATTGACTGGCAGAAAAATCGGCGGCAACGTAGTCTTCCCAGTCTTTGAATTCGGCGGTGAGAACTTTGTGCCTTCCGGTCAATTCAGCGGCTTTTGTTGAAGTGATTTTTCCGTCGATCTGGTCTTTCAGGTCTTTGAGGTCGCAGGGCTTCCGTGCCATCAGGCAGATCTGTTCCTTGTTTTTCCGGCTTGCTGTGTTGTTAGCGTTCATCTTTCAATCTCCTTGTCTTGTTGGTGTTAAGCGCCTTATCTTTAACTACTTACAGTATAAAGCATTAATGCGACAATAGCAAGCCATAAAGCATTAATAATCAACTAATTAAGCATTATCTAGCGATATTTTAAAACTGCCGGAATCAGTTCTTGTCGGCAGCCTTGATTCTGCCGATCAACTGCTTGGATTGGGGGCTTTGGATAGTGTTGAGGACCTGTTTGGTTTCAGCATTCCAGCCGAGCTGTTTGACCGCCTCAACAGAACGGATCGAGTCTTTCAATGCTTCACCGGTGGATTCGAGTTCCCCGGAAGTTTTAAACAACTGTTTCTGGGCAATGACGTACTTCCACAGGAAATAGAGCATCCCGAAACTGAATAACGCGACGCCGATGGTCAGAGCAATCCACGGATAGGCGATCATTGTATAACTGACGCCGACCAGCGTCGCACCGATAGCCAGGAGCTGGATACCCAGTCCGCTCATGCCCGCCTGGCTACCAAAAACGATCACCGCGATTCCGGCAATAATTAAGAGGCATCCACCACTCAGCATCCATAAAAATATGGTGTTGACCCGGCGTTTCTGATCGTTTTCGTATTCAATCAGTTTGTCTTCTACTTTTTTGACATAAGTATCGATTTGCAGGTTTTTCTGTGCCTTCTGTAATAATGAAGTCGATACGGTTTTCAGTTTGACGGTTTCCTGTTCGACCTGCCGGTCGTCGCTGAGGCCGTCGATCTTTTCCGCAGAGTCATTGACCTGTTTGGCTTCCTGCTCGAGACGCAGATCTATTTCCGGGCGCGAGCGTAGGGTTTCGGTAGTCCAGGAACTGCGGCAGCCGGTCAGAATCAATGCCAGCGAAACGATGATAAACACATTTTTCATAATAATTTACTCCGTTAAAGGTTCAAGGTTATCCGCCAGGGCAATGCCGTCCCAAAGGAACTCACTGCCCGTGGCGGGATCGAACATGACTAAAAATTTTCCGGCTGGAACGGTAATACCGCTGTCGCCGCCTCCGCCCTCCGCGCCGTTGATCACACTGAACACAAGCGTGCCGGTTTCGCTCCAGACTCCGTTAGAGGATTTTTCCTCGAGGTAAATGGTGTGGTTTCCGGTGGGAAGCTGGAACATCTGCAATGCCCGGAGGTCAGTGGTTTCCTCGCTCCACTGCCCTGAATTAACATGATAACGGAAGATTCCGGTACCGCAGAAGCCGCCGGTTACCATGTGGTAGAAATTCCCGATATCCTGCGGAGTTATTTCTTCCGGCGCCGGATCACAGGCCAGCTTCCAGTCTCCCCAACTGCCCTGGTCGTGAACGGCGTAAACCCACAGCCCGCCGTTCTCGCCGGTGGCGACTTCCTCCCAGCCGTGCTCGTAATCGTGCTTGGCGATGAACGTCGAAAGATCAGGGTAATAGACCGAATCGTACACATTGCCCTCGCGCCAGGGCACGTTTAGGCGATAGGTGGTATTCGGCAGCAGCTTGACGGCGCAGAAACTGCCGTTTGCCGAAGTGTCGGCGTTGGTTATGTAAACGACTCCGGCAGCGGGATAGCCGTCAAGCGGCTCTTCCTGCGACTTGTCCCAGAATACCGGCGTCTGCAAACTTGTGCCGTTGAAGTTTACGCCGTATCCCGAGCCGTTCCATTCAAAGGCGACGTTGCGGCCGCCGTTGCTTTCGATTAATCCGTTGCTGGCCGCAATACTCGGGGCAGTCAGCAAATGACATTCTATCGCCATCTCGACTTCCGGCGACCACAGGCCGTTGTCCAGCAACTCGGAGATTTTAACACTGTATGAGTTGCCGAGATTAACTGGCAGCGTAAACACCTCCGCTCCCTGTTCAAGCTCGACATAACTGCCGCTATTGACCTGGTAGCGGCAGATTCCCATGCCCAGCGGAATTACATTGTATATACCGCCCCCCCAGACAGGCGTTCCGGCAAGCGCCATATCGCCCATCATCCCGACATACCAGGTTCCGCTCGCCCAAGTGTCAGTACCGGTCTGGTCGTTGGCGTAAAGATAGCT
>JAQUOK010000202.1 GCA_028717165.1 Victivallaceae bacterium
CAAAATAAATCTGACTATCAGAAAATCTTTTGGGTTCAGAACCATTAAAATAGCAAAAACATGCTTATATCACCAATTGGGAGAACTGCCGGAACCGCAGTTTACCCATAAATTCTGGTGAAGAGGCGATTTCATAAACACTTGTTTTTCGCTTGAGTTTGATCGGTCCGCGACTTTCGCCGAGCAGTGTGCCCTTGTAGCTGACAGTTCCTGATCCGAAATTAAAACCTGACTCATTTACATTCAACATATAAAATGCTCCTTTTACCTGGCTTGCGTTATTGCCTGCCATTATTCATAGAAATAAATGTCAACCGGAGTGTACGCCAAGATGTACGAATTAATACAGGTTCTCCCGCTTAGCTTGTGGTTTAGTCTGAAAAAGTAACCTTGGCAGGTGAATTTTCCCGAACTAGAATTACTCTCTTTGAATGTTTTGCATTTTGCTTTCCTTTCTGGTTTTACGAGCGCGCTTCATTGCCGCTCTTTACACTTAAAAAGAGTGTCAACCAACAAGGACTTTGAGAAAGGGTTTCCGCTATAATAGGATACGGAATGATAAAATAGGACGACAAAGATTTTGAACATCAGGAGCGAAAATTGCGAAAATTCGCAATTTTCAATTAATTAGGAAGCCCTACTTGAATACTTTTTGCCTGGCATTATTCTTATTTACGTTATTGTAAACTTTAAAAACGAACAGATGGGTAAGGCATCATGAAAAAACACCATTTCTCTTTAATAGAATTGTTGATTGTGATCGGCATACTGGGAGCGCTTTGCACTTTGCTTCTGCCTGGATTCAACAATACCGATGAGGATGCGAAAGACAAAGTGGTTTCAACCGAAATGCGGGAGATTCAGAACACTTTCCGGCGCTTTGCGACCGATGTAATGTTGAAAAACAATATTACTAAAATGGAGGATATTCTGAAATTTGGTCTCTGGCCGCTGATGAAAGAATCTCACCCTGGCAGTCTCTCCGTCACTTATTCCGATTACGATGCGGAAACGAGTATCGGCAGGCGCGGCCCGTATTTACAAATGGAAGGGGAAATAATTATTTCCGGTACACCGGAAACCGGCGGACAGGCAACCGAAAGTACCGGAACGACCATCCCGGTAATGAAAGACCCTTACGGCGGATATTACCGGGTTATCTGTCCCGAAATTGGCGAAGATGATGAGGACGCAGTCAAAAAGAAGAAACTGCAACGCATGGTCTTAGTCTGTACCGGCCCTGACCGGGTACTCGATACTTTGAATACGAGCCTGGATGCCGATGATAAGATTACCGCCCAAAATGATGATAAAGTAATTCGGCTTATGCCGCTGGCCACCTATTGATTCGCATGAAAACAAAGACTATAATTCATAATCTGACCCTTATCGAACTGCTTATTTCGCTGGGAATACTCGCGGCAATCGCCACCATTACCCTGTCGATGCTGGAGGAATCGGGTGCTCAGCAGCGGTTTAAGCGCACTTGGGAAACCGGGGAAGACATCCGGGAAATAATCAACGCCGGTAAAAGCGATGACGGAGTCAGCCGGTTCATTTCCGATATGGGGCGTTTGCCGGCGGTAATAAATACCGGCGAAGGTATGCGCCTTGCCGAGTTCTACCACGAAAGCAGTGTCAACGAAGCGGCCAAATGGAGTTCAAGTGTTGTTTTCAACAATAATGACGCTTCTTTGCCCTCAGTCGATTCGAGTTTGAACTTTCCTGACGACTTCGTTGATCTGAAATTACCGGGCGGCTGGGCCGGGCCGTATCTGTATAACAGCCGGGAAACCTTGTTTGACGGCTGGAACAATGAATGGCAGCTTCTGGACTCCGCTCATAATAAAATTGAGAGTCCCGTGGCGGGAACTTTTTTTTACGGCATCGAGAGTTTGGGAAGCAACAATAGTGTTGACGAAGATAACTGGAGCAGTAAAAGTCAGGTGTTCAAGTTCAATACTTCCGGTACCGCAACGGCAGACCGGGCTTCGCTGATTGTTACGATAATGGTCCGTGACGACAGTTCCCTGAATCCGGTACTGCGCCCGGCAGTCGAATATAAAAGTCCGTCGGCATCGAATTGGGCTGCCAGTACGGAATATAAAATCAACGACGAGGTAAAGAGCGGCAGTTTTGTTTTCCGCTGCATAAACTCGAACGTAATCAATAAAGGTAGAAGCGGCGCTTCTGAACCTCCGTGGAGCACTGCGGCTGAAACTCCCGATAACAATATTGTCTGGGAATACAGCGGTACCGCCGGTAGTGAAGCCGCTTGGCAGGCGAGTCATATTTACAGTAAAAATGATCAGGTACAGGCTGGAGGAAATGCTTTTACCTGTGTTCGGGTACGCGGTTTGAGCGCTTCCTCCGCTCCGGTGTTTAATACCCGATATGGCGATACGACGACGGACGGGGATTTTTCCTGGAAATGCGTGTACCCGGAACCGGCGATAATGAACTATTTTCGGGCGGCGGTTTTTATGCCCCGGGTCGCGGTGACGGAAAAGGGCGTCAGGCGTTTCATGGCAATTCGTAATGACGGCGGCACAACGGCCACCGACAGTAATGACAGTATAACGTTTTCAGACGGTAATTTTTTTGCTTCAATGCCCGCGGAAACAGCGGAATGGACGGCATATAATCAGGTCGTATTGAAAAATCTGCCGCCGGGCAGCAGAAAACTTTATGTATACGGTTTTTTCAAAAGCGGCACGGAATACCGCAATAAACGCGGTTCCGGCGTCCTTGACGTAAAGTTGTCGCCGGGAATAAATCGGATAACCGTGCATCTGATAAATAATTTATAGGAAGTTACAATGTTCAGGAAAAAACAAAAAGCAAAGCGCGATCTGCTGCTATTCAAAACCGATACGAAAACTTATGCCGTCCTGCGAAGTTCCAAAGGCATACTGGCGCGCAATGATTTTATCGCCGACACCCCAACCGTTGACTTATTAAGCTGGGGAAAAAATCAGGATGCGTCAACGGTGAGGATCATGGAACTCTCTGATCTTTATGATCTGGCCGTAAACTGGGAAGATACGCTGGAATTTGAGGAAAACGTCGAAGCGGTTAATTATGAACTGTCATCACTCAGCGGCAAAAACGCGGTCGATATTCGTCCGTCCGTAATTCGCGGCAACAGTATTGACAACTGTAAACACGGGTTTATCTGTTCGGGTTTTGACCTTAAAGATATAAAAGATACAGTCCAGGTTTGTGTGGCTCGTAAACTGTTTTTTCAGGGAAAGGGAAGTATCCAGCAACTTTTGCTTATTCATCATTTTTCAAATCCTGAATTACAAAATGAAGTTATGCTGTTCTTTACGCGCAACGGAACTTGCGCCGCGTTCCTTGAACAGGGGAAAATCGTGATCAGGAATATGCCGTTCGGCTTGCCGGACGAACATGGTCAGAAACAATGGGAGACCAGGGCCGAAAGACGCCTGAATGGCTTCACCGGCCATAAAATATGCCTGTATCTTGAACAAGCGCCGGAAGGATTCAAGGAAAAACTTGAAAATATTATTGCTTCAAAAGTTGATGTGCGCATACTGGATGAAATATTTCCGGAACTCAGCAGCATAGCGGTTACGGGGAACGTGGACAAGCTGGAAATCCTTTCGCTTGCCGGAACGCCTCCCCGGGTCAAAGATCCCCGCGAGGTTGGTACCATGATCTGTATCCTGTTGATCGGGAGCACAATTATTTTGCTGCTCTTTCAATACCTCGCATTAAAAATAACCAAAAATACTTTAGAGGGAACCCTGAAACATAAAAAAGACATCCAGCATACGATCAAATCACATGAAGGTCAGATTGCGAAAAGCGGGGAACAACTGCAGAAATTCAGACAGCTTTTCTCAATGGTCAAAAACCGACAGCACATTGACCCGGATTTTATAAAAGTGATTAATTTACTGGGACGTTATAAGCTTAAATATACTAAAATAAACCGTATCCAGGAGTTGGACAATGGTATTGCGATAAGCGGTGAGACCTACTGGCAACCCGACCTGTCCAGATTTTTTGCCCATTTTGAAAAACAACTGGCGGCGTGTGATTTGAATCTTATGCCCGAGGGACTGGAAAAAGTGGACAATATGCGGTTAGCATTCAAATGCAAAATAAGCAGACGGCGGAAATGAACCGAAAATGAAAAAACAACTGAAAATATGGAAAGCGGATTTTGAACGCTACTGGGATAAGACTTCTCTTATAACCAGAATTTTAATTGGCGCCGCCGTCAGCCTGGCGCTTACCTATGTCGTAATAAACAAAGTTAACCGTCCTTTGTCGAAGGAGGTGGAAAAGGAGAGAAAGGCAATCAGCGATACCGCCGTTGTTGACGGGGCAATATATCTGCTTGAAGATTTGAAACGCAAACGCGACAAAATCAACGCGGATCTGAAAATCTGGGAAAAGAAATTTGAAAACGCCAAGGATTGTGAAAGTTCGTTGACCCAGCTTGAAAGCGGTAAAGTCATAATTGCGGTCCGGGAACTGTTCTATAAAAATAATCTCAAATTGATTAATGAACAGAAAATCAATAAAGATGTTCCTGCTTTAAAAAACAAGTCAAGTTATCACAGCCGGCATAAAACAGAAAAACCCGATGATCATATTAAGCTTGAGGCCCCGGAATATATTGAGCATGTTTCATATCAGATCAAAGCATACGGCCGATTCCCGGATATTAAGAATTTTTTGTTTAACTTGAATGAGAACTCGCATGTTTTCGTGATCAACAATATTACTTTTATTGAGGCGCAACTGCCGGCATTCGACCATAAATTTCAACGGCAAAAGGCCGTGGAAATAAACTTCGAGCTGCATATCCCGTATCTGAAAAATACGGATTCAGTGCAGGTAACAAAGCAAGCCGACCCGAAAAACACCGCAAAGGCAACCCCAAAAAATGGTAAAAGAAAAAGAAAAAATTAATATCAAGAAAATCACTGTGGCTCAGGAAGTCCTTGACTTGGTGCCCGGTAGCGTTGCGCGGCGGCTGCAGTTGCTGCCGCTGTCCTTTAAGAATGATTTGTTATTGGTCGCCTGCGCCGATGAGGACAGTATCGACGCAATCGACCGGCTGGAAAATATCATCGGCCTGGCAATAAAGGCGGTTGAAGTTGATGATATTGAAGCTTTCAAAAAGGCGGTAAAACGTTATTATCCGGAAAAAATGGAGGACAAAGACGGTGAAAGCGCGGCGCTATTATTCAACCGCGTCATAAACCGGGCTCTTCAACTGCGCGCGTCCGACGTTCATATTGTGCCGGGCGACAGAAACGGGATGATTAAAATGCGTATTGACGGGCTGATGCGCAATGACCGGGAAATCAGTGCCGGGCGCCTCACGGAGTTGACTTCGGTAATAAAAATCGCGGCCGATCTCGATATCGCTGAAAAAAGAATCCCGCTCGACGGCAATATCAACTTACCGCTTTTCGGAGATGAAATTGCTTTGCGTGTCGCGACGATTCCGACCATTTACGGGGAACATATCACCTTGCGTCTTTTGACCCAGGATGACGAAGCCGCTCTGGAACAGCTCGACGCGCTTGGTCTGGAGGATATTCACTATAAGTTGCTGCTCGATGCGATCAGCGAACCCAACGGCATAATTCTGCTGTCCGGTCCCACCGGAAGCGGCAAAACCACTACCCTTTACGCCGCGCTCCGACATCTGCGCCGCGGCGGCGGCAGACACCTGGTCAGCATTGAAGACCCGGTCGAAAAACCCGTGTCCGGGGTTACCCAGATAAAGATCGACTCGGACAGTGAACGGATCACTTTCAACAAAGCCCTGCGCAGTGTCCTGCGTCACGACCCGGATGTGATCATGGTTGGGGAAATACGGGACGGCGAAACCGGGGATATCGCGGTAAAATCCGCGCTTACCGGGCATCTGGTGCTTTCCACGCTGCATACCAACAGCGCCGCCGGGGTTTTGACGCGGCTGATGAATCTGGGTATCGCCCCGTTCCTGGTCGCTTCCACTTTGCGTCTCGCTATCGCTCAGCGTCTGGTGAGGATACCATGTTCTCACTGTGTAACTTACCGGAAACCGACGGCGGAAGAATGCGGGGAATTCGGCTGGGATGCCGAAGATGAAAACCTGAAAGTACCCGAAGCGGCGGGCTGTGATTTCTGCGGCGGTTCCGGAAATGCCGGACGGCTCGCCTTGTATGAAATGATCCCGGTCGACCGGGAAATCAGAAAACTGATTCTCAAAAACACGGATGAACAGGAATTTGCCGAT
>JAQUOK010000203.1 GCA_028717165.1 Victivallaceae bacterium
AAGAGTTGGGCGAGGCTGGGCTGCAATTTGATGATATGGGACTATTGGAATATGGGAGGAAATGCATACTTCATGCCTCCACGTCCAGAGGTTATAATTGATGCCTTGCAACTTGATTATAAGCTTTTCAGAAAATTCGGTGTTAAGTCTATGTTTATTGAGGCCGAGAAAGATTTAATGACCCCACAAAACTTCATAGATTTGGAATATTTTGTAGCCTATCAACTTATGATTGATCCGGAGCGTGATCTTGAGCAACTTATTGACGTCTACATGAAGAATTATTACGGCCCCGCCGCTCCCCTGATGACGAAATACCTTCAGTCTCTTCGAGAAGGAGTACGCAAACATAAAAACCCGCAACGAACTTATCTGACCACAAATTGGGAATACATGACACCGCAGTTTATGCTGAACACTTATAGGCTGCTACATGACGCCGAGAAAATGGTAAAGAGTAATCCTATATTACGCCGCCGCGTCCGTGAAGAAATGATTTCCCCTTTATGGACAACTATCTATTACCGCAGTGGATATGAGCCTTTTTTTAAGAAAAATGACGTTAATTTTGACCATTTAATTAACGAATGTCATGAAATCGTTTCCGAATACATTGCAAAAGACAATCCCCGAAACCTTGAAAAGCTTAAAATTGATTTTGAAGCCGCTTTCCGGCCTATGATCACCAAACTGTCGACTCCAGAACGGTTCAAGGCCATTCCCGCAAAAGACGTTAAGGTTTTTGGACAAATCCATGCACGCCGAAGCGGACGCAAGGTAGAGGATTCTGACTCTCCCACTGGCCTGACGGTTCGCTCTAGGCTTGATGATGACTCCCTGCACGGCGTTGATGCGAAAATCTCCAACTTTCCCTGTACAGCCTTCGGCGTTAGTAACTATGAAAACGATATCGGCGGTCAGCAGATCAAAATAACAGAAATTCCAGCCGATGAAAAATATCATTGGTATCGGATTTCCGACGTGATCATCGGTAGCAGAACGGTGTTTTGGGGACACTATTGGTATATTTCCTATGATCTGTCTATGGCTTACACGCCGAATTCGCCCGCCGAAAAAAATACTTATGACGTCTGGTTTTCCGCGAAATTCACTGGCCCGGCTTATGTTCCCGATTCCAAAAAGGAAAATGCCATTTTCGTGGATCAGGTAGTGATGGTTCGCTCCAAAACGGAAAAGGGTAAGCTGTTGCTCAGAATTAATGCGAAGGATGATACTAGCCCTTTTGATAGGGAGGTGTTGGTTTCAGACAACGGCAGGGGTGGCGTCAAGGCCTATCAAGCCGGGCGCCTCAATTTGCTTTCCACCCAAAAATTCAAGATTAATCCTGACAAGTATTATATAACCTCAATGTGGGTTAAAACTGTCGGCAGCCAACCTTCATTCGCGTATCTGGGGATTGCCCCGTTTAACGCTGAGAATCAATATATTCGGGCAAAATATGTCGATGTTGTCCAAGGTAGTCTCACCGAGTTGGCCGAACCAGCGAAAATGGGTGACATGTCCATCAAAGTGAAGAATGCCTCAAAATGGCTAACCGACCGAGTCCGTGCGGCTGCTTTCAATGCTCGTGAAGACTGTAGCGATCTGCCTAATATGGACGTTTCCGAATCCATCAAGTCCATTGAAAAACACGACGGTTTATGGGAGATAACTTTCCATAAACCTCTAACAAAAGAATATTCTGCGAGTACCAAGGTCAGGCAACATAACATGGCTGGATATGTCTATACAAAAGTTGGCATGGTGCCGACCAAATGGACTTTGTGGAAGAGCAGAAAAATCAAGGGTTCGCAATTACGGCGAGGGACTGACGGACGCGTGGTTTTATTACTCAATCATGGCAAGGCTGGACAGGGCAATAAGATATTGTTCAATGATCTGATGGTCGAGGAATTTGATTAGTAAATGTAATATTGTAAAAAAAGCTTAATGAGGAACAGAGATGAATGACATATATGTAATGGGTGAACGTCGTGAACTTTTTGTCGACAACTTTCTAATCGAGAAGTTTACCAATGCGGAACAACGTCTGCATACTCCGATTCGGCGAGACGTGGTATTGAACTTTGACGCACCAGCGGAATTTTCCAACGCATCTGGATATCAGCATATTGTTAAGACAGATTCTGGCTGGCGACTCTATTATCATGGCGGCATATGGCGACCGTCTCCAGCTTTTCCCGAAAAGAGAACTCGTGCCGGATTGTTTGCGGCGGAAAGTTCCGATGGAATAATCTGGAAACGATGCGTTATTACCGACGCGCCAAAACAGGCACCACATACTGTAGTAACTGCCGGGGAAGCGGTGCGCCGCAAGCTTTTCATCGCTTCAGCCTATGTTTTTCTCGACGAAAACCCGGATATCCCGGTCTCCGAAAAATTTAAAATGATCGTCCCTGGCGAATACGGTAAGTATTGGCGTCCAGTTTTATATTTGTTTACTTCGCCTGATGGACTACATTTTGACTTAAAGCAGCGACAACGCCTGGATTTGGAGGGTGATTTTGACTCGCTTAACCTGTGTTTTTTCGATACGCTTGCGGGGTATTACCGCTTGTTCATTCGGGTGCGAAACTTTGGAGTGCGCGGTATTAAAACCGCGGTAACCAAAGATTTCAAACGATTCCATTCCCAAAGTGATCTGGTGTTCAATGATAATTTGGAAATGGCTCTCTATACTAATGGAATACAGCCATATTTCCGCTCTCCCCATCTACTTTTGGGGTTTCCAAAACGCTATAACGACAATGAGCAAATTTGGGATGAGCGAATGCTCTGTAAACCTGACTTGAAGCGGCGTGTTTTTATGGCCGAAAACGGAGGCTGTGTACGTCTCGGAACCGTGAGTGACGATTCCATCCTGATTGTAAGTCGTGACGGTTGGCATTTTAAACGTTATGCTGAAGCATTTCTGCGTCCCGGTCCATGTATCGAAGGTGCTTGGGTGTATGGTGATTGTGCCTTGACTTGTGGAATGGTTCCAACCCGTTCGGAACTTGGCTGTGGCGCACCGGATGAATTGTCGATGTACTTAACGGAGAATTGCGCTGGCAATGAACCGAACAGGTTACGGCGTTGTGTGCTACGTACTGATGGCTTCGTATCTCTCCATTTTCCGGGAGAAGGCGGCGAGGCGATAACTAGGCCGTTTACCTTTTCTGGCGGCAGTTTGTCTCTGAATCTATCCACCTCCGCCTACGGCAAACTGGCCATTGAGATTTTGGATGAAAACAACGTCCTCATCCCCAGTTTCGAGTTGAAAAATGCTATTGAACTCAGTTGTGACTCGTTGGAAGCACTTGCGCTTTGGAAAGATATGAAGTCAGACTTGCGTTCGCTCGCTGGCAGGCCGATAAAATTACGCTTCGTCGGGCGTGATGCTGATTTGTACAGTATGGCTTTTATTCCCCATCAGAAGAGCCCGAAACTGCCTGAACTTACTACTGACAAACAACAACCGTTATTTGAGTTCGAAATTTAGATATGATTGACCTTACTCGCAATTTCTCGATAAATGCGTGATCAGCGTTTTATCAAATCCGTAGTTCATAAACATAAAACAGCATAGTCGTTACCCAAAAGTTATTGCAATTAAACTGGAATTTCCCACTAAAATTTGACAATGTGCAATATTCGAGTAAAAAATATTTGTGAAATAATTAATTATTTGTGCTACATAATGAAAGTTATCACTGAACGTTACGAAAATTAAATCGCTGGAGAATTAAATTGTTTTGACCGGAAATCTACAGTCATTTTGCTACTCAGGAGGAATGGGAAGTTATCTCCGATACCAGAAAATACCTTTCTTGAATTTTCCAAACTTTGCTAAAACTATGTCTGATAAACTCAAGATACATACAAAAACCTTGCCAATGTTGTCGGAGTCGACTACATCATTAAAAAGCATATATGCAAAGAAGCTTAGGTCCAAATATCCTTGAGAAGCGTGGGTATTCTCTAGGTCTTGTTTGTATTTTGAGCTGTGTGGAAGCTTACACAATATTTATGCCACAATATTTTAAAGATAAAAACAATCATTTTCATCAAAAATAAAAGAGAGATTATTATTATGATTACTCGACAAAGAAAAAAAATATGTGACGTTTGGTCGGCGGCGCCGACGCCTCTGACGGAAGATTTGGAAATTGACGAGGCCTCGATTGCGCGATTGGCGGAGCACCATGAAAAGCTCGGAATCAATGGGGTGTTTATTGCCGGTACTTGCGGTGAAGGTCCATGGCTCAGCGACGCGCTGCGAAGCAAACTTGCCAGACTAAACGTCAAATACTATCGAAACAAAATGCCGGTGGCCATGCAGGTGACTGACAACTCGGCATTGCGTATACTTGATCATATCAAACGTGCCGCCGACGCTGGTGTTGATGTTGCGGTGATCGCTCCGCCGTTTTTTCAGATCAATGCGACACAGAATTATCTGAAAAAACTCTATCTGGAAGTGATTGAGGCAAGTCCGTTGCCGATAGGGATCTATCATCTGGGTAAAAATGCCAAAACCATAGTTGAACCTGAAACCATCGGTTCCATCATTGCCCACCCGCGAGTTGTGTTGATCAAGGATAGTTCGTCCGACCCGCTGGCGATATCCATTATCCTAAAAGCGCGGAATCAGCGCAAAGGTGAATTGTTCGCACTCAATGGCAACGAATTCGACTGTGTTACCTACGCCCAGGCCGGCTATGATGGGGTGCTGCTCGGCGGGGCATGTTTCAACGGCTTGATGGCAAATGAAATCATCCGTTTGACCAAACTCGGACAAATTGAAGATGCTAAACAATTGCAGGAGCGAATGAATAATCTCATGTTGGATGTTTTCGGCGGCAAAGATATTCATTGTTGGCTGGCCGGACAAAAAACATTACTGGTCAAGCTGGGGATTTTTTCTACCAACAAGACAATAATCAACTACCAGGTTGATGTTGCCTGTGAAAAGGCGATTGACGCGGCGATTGAGCGCGAAAAAGATTGGTTGCTGCCAGAAATCCAAATCCTAACTCAGGAGAGAGAAGTTTTAGACGTTATATCAGGATAACGGTGATAGGAGAAACGGCGACAGGGTGAATTGGTAAAATGGACAGGATTTTCCATATTGGGCATGTAGAAATTGTAGCAATGACGCACAGAGAAAATTTTCACCACGAATTAACATTTAATCACATCAATGGATTGTAAAAATGAAAGTATTAGATAGTTTTTCGCTGAAAGGAAAAGTTGCATTGCTGACTGGCGGCGCTGGACTGTACGGTCGGCAGATCGCTGAAGCGTTGGCAGAGGCAGGAGCAAAACTCTATATCGCTTCTCGTGATTTGGGAAAACTCGAAAGCGTCGCCGAAGAGCTCTGCCGCGAGGGCGGTAAGGTTACCGCACTTAAGTTGGATTTGTCTTCGGAAGAGTCAATACAGGCAGTCGTGGCAGAAGTAATCAACCGCTCCGGCCGTCTTGATATATTAATCAATAATGCCGTTACGCGACTGGCGGTGGACGGTTGGGATCAGCCGATGGCGAAATTTGATGAAAGTTTGCATGTCAATGCCTCAGCTCTGTTTTGTCTCACCCGCTTGGTTGCTGAAGATATGAAAAAACGCCAGTCTGGCTCGATCATCAATATCGGTTCATATATGGGTGTTCTGGGACCGGATCCGACAAATTATGTCGGCACCGATATGATGAACAACCCGTCACCGATTTATTTTTACGAGAAGGGCGGCATGGTCAATTTCACCCGTTGGGCCGCGAGTATTCTGGGGGAATATCAAATCAGGGTCAATTGCATTAATCCCGGCGGATTCCAAACGCCATCGCAAAATCCGGAATTCGTCAAGAATTATTCCAGAAATACCATGTTGGGGAGGTTGGCTAATTCCACTGATCTTAAAGGAATAATTGTCTTTCTGGCATCGGATGCTTCCGCCTATATTACCGGCGCCAATATTCCGGTTGATGGAGGATATTCCGCAAAATGAAATTTTCTAAAATGATGTTGGGCACGGTACAATTCGGCCTTAATTACGGGATTGCCAATTCCGCAGGGAAACCGACTTATGAGACGGTAAGAGAAATTATTAAAGCCGCATACGAAGGTGGAATTAATTGCCTTGATACCGCGGCCGGCTACGGTGACAGCGATGAACTAATCGGTCGCGCCTTGACGGAATTGAAGCTAAACGACAAGATACTGATAATCAGTAAGGTGGCAAAAGTATCTCAGCAAAATTTAG
>JAQUOK010000204.1 GCA_028717165.1 Victivallaceae bacterium
AAAACATTGCCGTAATCCTTATGGTTATCCGCTTTGTCCCAGACAACCGGGATTTTCGCTTTATCGGGATTGGTTGATTTGTAACCGTTTTTATAGACATAATCAATAATTTTTTTGCTGAGTTTTTGATTACCCTTGCCTTTTGTCGTAGTAGTAGACGGACATAAATAAACTCCATAATCAGTCAAATAATCATTACTGCGTAACTGTTCAAGTCCAGCAGCTGACGGTTTGTCCGGCAGATAATCGTTGTAATCCATGGCATATTGCAGTAAACACAGGCCTATAGATTTCAGGTTGGATTTGCATGATACGCGACGCATTTTTTCGCGGGCGCTGCCGAGTGGGATGAATATTTGAGAAAAAATCCACAGAGAAAAGATTATATATATAATTATATTTGAAACCGCCAGTACGGCCAGCAATTTTTCTGAAGATACATCTTTCCAGTAGTTTTTATAAAGACCTCTTTTTATCCGGATGATTATTATAGGCGGAGTCAGCCAGCCGAGAATAATAACAACACTCGAAAATACCGGAAACAGGTGGGAAATGATAGAAGCCGGGAGAATAATAGAAATCCCAAGCAGGATTAGGAAAAATGCCATAGCTGAATTAATTCCGGCACAGGATTTTAATATTTTTTTCCAGTTTCTTTTGAAGAATATTTTAAAAAGCGCAGCTTCAAATAGAACGGCAAAAAGAAATACTGAAAATGCTCCCAGAAAAAACAATATTATCCGGAATGCTCCTGTAAAACTGATCATTATATTTTCCCTTATTTCGTTTGGTTTTAAAATATAGCTTCAAAATGAGCAATACAAGCATTTGCAATATTAAAAATCTGGTATATCTTGGTATATGTACAGTTGCTCTTATCCAGGAGCGAGGTTTATTTCGACGAGCAGTATGAACTGTTTTATGGGTATTTACGTGTTTGTAGTACCGCTTTTAAGCGGAATTTCCCTCGAAAGCAATGGTGCGGCCTTCCGCCTGAAGGCGGTACTGCAAACGTGAGATAATGCTTGTAACCAAGTAACGTCTCCAATAAACGGCTCGATACGGAGTTTTGCTTGGAGGGCGAGCGTCCCCGCGAGCCGAGCACGAAAAACGCGGAATGAAATGAGATAGTTAGTCGTTACTGAAAAAGTCTGTTTTGCTTCATAATCGAGGCAGTAAAGCCGACGCGTACAATTGTACGCGAGGCTGAAACTAACGAAGAGTATGGACGAAAGAGACTGTAAGCTTTTATCGGGAAAAATATTTTTAAAGTTTTATGAGAAATATAAGAACAAGCTGAAAAGCTTGCAATAAAAAACCGGCGTTTGATAAAATAAGTGACTGAACTATAATTATTTAAAAGGTTTTTCAGTAACGACTAGTTAGACGAGGCTGACAAAAGTCTTGCTTGACAGCGATGGGACTCCCGGGACGGTTGCGACTTTTGAATTTAAACTCAAAGTCCCAAGCGTCCCAAGTGTCTCAAAAGTCCCATTTTCTCAAACAATGACTTTTGTCGGGGCCGTCTAGTCAGCCACGGGCTCACGCCCGTGGTATATGTCAGCAGATTTGATCAAGCTTCGCAGGAGCGACTAAGAATATCGGTATAACAGGTTTTACTATGAGCGGTTCAAAAGAAAATTTTCGTTATGAACAGATCGCGCGGACGTTGCAGCGCAATATCAAACGCGGGCTTTTTCCGTCCGGCAAACTGCCGCCGGAACGTTTCCTGGCGGAATATTTTGACGTCAATCGTCTGACGCTGCGCAAGGCGATGAAGCTTATGGAAGCCGACAAATGGATATTCCGGATGGGGCGGCGCGGGACATTTATTGTCAGGGGCGACCAGTTCGGAGGAATTACCAAACGCCGGGTTTTCGCGTATGTGCTGGCCGGGGAAGATGAATTTTCTCCGCGCTATTCGAACAGCTTTGCCGAGCTGTCCCGCAAACTGGTCGCAGTCGGCGGCAGCGTACTTTTTTACCCGATAAAAGATATTGAAGATTCCGGCCCGCTGGAAGAAGCCACCATGGGACACGGCGTGGACGGTATCTTCATTTCCGGCAGAATGAATACCGGGATCATTGAAAAGATCCGTTCCTGGAATGTGCCGCTGCTGGTAATCGGGCATTTAATGTACCGGGACCCGCTGGAAGAAGAGCTTGACCGGATCGTGGCGGACAGTCTGGATTATTCATATCGCTGTACAAAAATGCTGGCAGAGCAGGGGGCGAAGAGAATCGTTTTGGTCAACGGGCCGTCCCGTCAGGTATTTTCCGACTGTACGCAGGGGTACATGAAGGCCATAAACGAGGCCGGGATAAATTTTGATGAACGGAACGTCATTGTTTGTCCGGAGGATACGGCTTTATGCGCCGCGGAAAAATTCAGCGCCCGGCTCGAAAAGGATCCTGATATTGATTCAGTTTACGCCGCGGGAGATAATTTGCAGGCCGGCGTGAGGCAAATTTTATGGAAAGCAAAACGCAGTGATATCATGCTTGCTTCAGTCAGTTACGGCATTTCGCCGGCGGCGGATGACAATTTTCAGCTTAAAATCTCCGCTTTCGAAACGGCTTCGGAAGCTGTTGCACTGATGGGGAAAAAACTGGCGAATCTGAAAAAAACGCCGGAATGCGTAAAGATTTCGGCGCATTTGTGAAAGGATTTTCATCCCCGGTTTCATCCTTCAGCGGGAGTTCGCCGGGGGCCGGAATTATTGTAACTGATATTCTTTACTCAACAGGCGGCTCATTTTCCAGATGAGCATTGCCGATTCCAACTGATAAACGTTGCCGTCGAAAGCATAATAATATCCGGTCATGGTCAGGTATTTGCTTTTCGGGCAGAGCTGGAGAGAATTGATCCTGACGCCGGTACCGGGTTTCAGCAGGAGAAAGACTTCCTCGGTTCTGGTATTGACCTGGCACAGGTAGCCTTCGGCGGTGGCGCATAGAATTTTGTCGCGGTTCAGCGGCAGTATATCCACAATATGCGCATCAGGAATTCTTTTTCTTTCTCCGGCGGACTGGTTTCCCGACGGGATAGTGATTATATTTTCCGGTTCCGGCTGGGGACAGCGCGGCCGGAGCATGTCGTTCCAGTTGAAAACGGCTAACTGCCCGCAGCCGCCGAGCAGTAAGTGGTTGCCGTCCTTACTGAAACTGACGGCGCTTTCAGCGACATGGATATTGTGATGGCGGTTTGAATATTTCTGGAGCAGGTAGAACCATTTGATCCGTTCCGTCCACTCCGCGGTTTTGACAACGCAAAGCTTTTCCAGGTCGATGATCCGGTAACAATCGGGTTCCAGCAGCGCCAGGTACGGTTCGGTCGGATGCTGTGCCCAGCCCAGAACTTTTCTGACGGAACAGACCGCACAATTTTCATCCCGGCTTTCCGGATATGAGGCGACCAACTGGTCGGAAAGGCTGAATAAAACATCATCATAAAAGAAAACCCCGTTCAGCGGCGACGCGTGGTTTACGACTTCGCGGAGCTGAAAATTCTGTGAACGCCTTATGTCCACCCGCCAGCCGTCGCCGTAATAAGCCAGGGCCATGAGTTTTTCCTCTTTGTTGACGGTGATGGAATTGATGGTGCCGGCGGCCCGCAGCCAGGCCAGGTTCTCCTGCGACATGTTGTTCAGGTCGATCATATTGAACTCAGTCGGTTCATGCTCGTTCCGGCTGACCCAGGCGGTCAGGAGCGAATTGGATTTTTCCATGATCCGGAAATAAGGAAATTGCGGGCTTTCCGTCAAACTGCGGTTGAAAACCCGGTAGGGGCGCTGGAAATTGCCGTCCTGCGAAATGAAACATAATCCGTTGGTTCGTTTGTGCATCTGGTTGAGGGAAGTGTCTGCGAAGTAATCGTAGAAAGACTGCGATTCGATACCGGGAATAGAGCGGGAAAGCCCCCCGGCAGTATTCACTGCTAAAGTGTTCATTACAATTTTCTCCATAAAATTGAACTGAATAGTTAATATAGTACGAATTTAAGGAGAAAGCAAATTTTTTTGCTTAAATATTTATTTTTTATATTTCAGTGTACCGCTGATATTCACGATTTCAGCGATAAATATATGGTGAAAATCCCGTTCCGGGTAGCATTCCGGGATTATTTTCTTGTCAAGGAAGTTCTTAGCTTTTATACAGTCAGTATAAAGTTTTCTGCACTCGATAATAAGTTCCGCTTCCGCGAATCCGGGGGTGTCCACTCTTTCGCTTTTTATCGGGGTCAGGTTGCATTCCCTGATTTTATCGTATTGAGCCCCGGACTTGCTGCCGCAGAAATTAAGTACGTCTTTTTTATCCTCCGGCAGGGCGCAGAGCGTGAAAGTGTCATACTTCTCGATGAACTGCAAAGTATGCCGCTGCGGCCTGACCGCGGCCATAACCACGGGTTTAAACCAGATAACGCCGAAGAGTCCCCACGAGACGGTCATCGGATTGCATCCGGCGTCTTCCATGCTGCCGCCGGTAAGCAGCAGCCAGTTGTCCAGAAGCTTGAACACATCCGAATTGAATTCCTTTACTTTGATATTGATTCTTTCCATTTTTCAACTCTCCTTTTTGGGACTGGATTACAGGTGTTTTAAAATAAAATAGAACCGCCCTGAACTTTTTCAAGCCGAACAGTTTTAGAGCTTATCAATTAATAACCGGAAACGCTCTGATTTGTGGCGGACAAACCATTCACTTGTCGAAAAAAATCGTAGATACTTCCAGTATCCCCAATTTTTTTCAACTGCGCGACTGTCTATCCGGCACTGCATCATAGCATTTCCTCTATTAGTTGATAAGCTCTTGAGGACAGGGATTTTCCCGGTATGGCTTTTGTATTTCAGTCTGAGATTTTCCGTTTGAGTTTTTCTTCAACTGCGCAGTACAAGCTTTTTCCGGTCAATATCGGGCGCATGCACAAATTGCATGAAATACATTTTGCCGGGGCGGTGTCTCCCGAATGCCAGCGTTTTACCAGGCCGGGCTCGCGGATCAGCGGACGGCAGAGGGATATGTAATCACAAATTCCGGTTTCCAGTAATTTTTCCGCGTTTTCATAACTGCGTATGCCGCCGACCAGAATGAGGGGGACTTTTATTTTTTCCTTATATTCTTTTGCGGCGTGGAAATAATACGGCTTGTCTTTCCCGGCCGGATCTGCCTTGCGGATAGGCTCAAAGCCTTTCCGGCTTTCAACTGTGCCGCCGCTTAATTCGATTGCGTCGATGCCGTTTTTCTCAAGTAAGGCGCAGGTTTTCAGGCAGTCTTTCCGGCTGAAGCCGTTGTCCATGAAGTCATCGGAGTTGATTTTTATCATTACCAGGTAATCCGGGCCGCATTTAGCCTTTATCAGTTTGAGTATTTCAAGGATAACCCTGCTTCTCCCCGTCAAGCCGCCGCCGTATTCATCCGTGCGTTTATTGTAATGCGGGGAAAGGAACTGCGACAGCAGATAACCGTGGGCAGCGTGCAGTTGAACTCCGTCAAAACCTGCTTCCCGGGTTCTTGCGGCGGCCGCGGCGAATGCATTTATAATGCGGTTAATATCTGCGGGCGACATTTTCCGGCAGACCGTTTCCGCCATAAATTTTTTAATCGGGGAGGGGCCTGTTGCCGTTTCCCCGTTTTTAGCCTGGGCACCGGCGTGCGCCAACTGGGCTATGATTTTGCCGCCGTTTTTATGTACGGCGGCCGCTATTTTTGTCAGTCCGGGGATGCATTCGTCCCGGTCGGCGGCCATTTGGAGCTGATTCGCCCTGCCTTCGAAAGAGACGTAGGCATGTCCGCTGATGATCAGTCCCGTTTCGCCTTCCGCAAGTTTTGCCATGGCGGCAATCAGTTCCGGCGTGACCAGGCCGTCCGGGTTTGCCATTCCTTCATAGGTGGCGGAGCGGACAAAGCGGTTTCGAAGTTCGATTCCGGCAAGATAATTCTTTTCGAATGGAAATGACATGTCGTTTTCTCCGTTTTTGAGATATTAATATTACGCGGAAACGCCGGCAAAAGCAAGTAAAAGCGCGGATATTTCAGGAGAAATTCCTTTGTCGGAACTTTTGAGGAACAGGATTTCTCAAAACCTGCTTAAACTTGACTGGACATTTTATATATTGCAGGTATCTTATTATATAATTCATAAATTATATTCAATAGGAGAAAACAATATGAAACAGAAACTTCTCTTGTTAATAGCTGTTTTTTTCGGAATCGTTGCCTTTGTACTTACCTATCAGCAGCTC
>JAQUOK010000205.1 GCA_028717165.1 Victivallaceae bacterium
AAACATAATGTCGTTTTCGGAGTCGGCCATACCGAACGCTTCAACCCTGCAATGGACTATCTTGTCGCCCATCGCGGCACTACCTGCTTTATCGAAGTTCACCGTCTGGCTCCTTACCCGCCGCCGCGTCCGGGACAGCACCGCCGCGGCACCGAAGTCAGCGTGGTTCACGACCTGATGATTCATGATCTTGACCTGATACTGGACATCGTCGATTCCGAAATAGAACGTTTTGACGCAGTCGGAGCCGCCGTATTGAGCGATTCCGAAGATATCGTCAATGTCCGCATCAAATTCAAAAACGGCGCCTGCGCCAATGTCACTGCCAGCCGGATCAGCGAGGATTACCAGCGCCGTTTCCGGGTCTTTCAAGATGACGCGTACATTTCCATGGATTACGGCAATAACTGCGGTGTAGTCGTCAAAAAGAACAAGCTCGGACTGGCCAGGAAAAAAGTCAATCTCGATCCCAAAAACGCCCTGGCGGCGGAACTTGAAGATTTCATAGAGGCGATAAAGAAGACTAAAGCCGGCGGCAAAGTCGTCCATCCGAAGGTCTCCGGCACGGAGGGCCTGAGAGCCCTCCGGTTGGCTGAGGCTATAGTCACTGAAATCCGCCGTTACAACAAACAGTACGGGAGTCTGCATGATGAAAACTCCGGCAAAAATTAATCTTTTCCTGAAAGTTACGGGCCGCTGTGAAAATTCCTATCACAGCCTGAGAACTTTGTTCCTGCCCCTGGATGCGCCTTCAGATGAAATAAAGATTGATTTTACCGCCGCCCCCGGCATCAGCATAAGCTGCGCTCTGCCGGGCGTCCCCTCCGATGAACGCAATTTATGCTGGAAGGCCGCCTCCGGATATGCCGCTGCCGCCGAAATAAACCCGAACTGGCAAATCACCGTAAACAAAAATATCCCGGTTGCCGCCGGTATGGGCGGCGGCAGTTCGGACGCCGCCGCAGTCCTGCGGACACTGAACGAACATTACCGGAAACTCGGAGACGCTGAACTTGCCGCCGCTGCTTTACGCTGCGGAGCCGATGTCCCGTTTTTCCTCTCTCCTCGCCTCGCCCTCGCCTCGGGCGTCGGGGATATTCTTGAATATCCTGAAATTGACTTCCCGGAAATACCCTTACTGCTGATAAATCCCGGCTTTCCAATATCGGCCGCCTGGGCATACAGGAACCTGGCCCGGGAAAATATCGGGGAACTTCCGGCTGAGTTTGAACGGAAAATTCTGAACGCCCTGCAGCATGCCGAACTGGAAAAACTTTCCGCCCTGATCTTCAATGATCTGTCCCCGGCATGTTATAAAAAATTTCCGCTGCTGAAAACGTTAAAATCCGAACTGCTGAAAACGGGCGCCGCCGCCGCGGAAATCACAGGAAGCGGCCCGACCGTTTTCGCTTTATGCGGGACTTTTGCCAAGCTGGACGAACTCGCCGCTCATTTCTGTAAAAAATATCCTCAAATGACAGTGATAAAATCAAAACTGAAGAATAACCTTGCCTGTTCCGCCTGACCGCGGGACTATCATCCGGCGCGTGTCTTCCCCGCATTGAAATACCGTCAGTTCAATATCATACAAGCAGCTTGCGCTCCCCGGGCGCAAAAAGCAAATCGGTTTTGTTAATTCGCAAACTACTTTGCATTCCGCATGAACCTGCTGAATCCGACATCTAAAGCGGCAGAAGGCCGCCGCACCGCAAAAGCGCCTCACGGCTCAGATAACACGTCAATTATCCGCTTTAATCCAGCCTGCGTTCCTGAACCGTTCCTTGAGCACCTCGGCGATTTTGGCGGCGGTATTTTCGGCTCTGCCTTCGATGGAGGGGCCGCCGCCTATTTCTTTGACGCTCTGCACAACCGGAGCGACAATCAGGCCAACCGGATTTCTGAAGAGAATGAACGCGAAAATGCCCATTGCTCCGCCGCCGGGTATTTGTTCGCCGGCAGCCTCAATATTGGCGGAACTTAATTTCTGCAGGCCTCCAGGAGTCATTTGATAACCGTCAAGCAAAGTATGGATTACGGAAGCCCCGTAACCAAGCCCGATGAAAATTCGTCCGGCGGTGTTGCCCGTATCAACCGCATAAAGATAGCCGCGCAGAACAATGTCATTGACCCGCGGTTTTGAAGATGATGCCGCCACCGCCGCTTTCAAGCCCATCGCGTTGATTTCCTTTACCAGTTGCGCCGAAATGCTCCTGCCCAGCTTCCGGGCCAGTTCTTCCGCCTCCGGAGTCAGCGGTTTGATCGCCGTATCGGTATTGCCATTGCCGGAGTCGCCAGCCTCTATTTTCATATCTTTCGGGGCAGGAACAAAATCATTAACCCAGATGGTTTCGGGACGAGGCAGTTTTCTTTCCGGCAGTATTTCCCCCTTGGCGATTTTTGTTGACGCGCATCCCGCCGCAAACACCATAGCAGATAAGGATATGATCACTACCTTGAAACTTTCTCCATATTTTGCTGACATAAGCAATTCCTTTTTTAGTTTTTATTGTTTGGATATGGTATCCTGAAAAATATACAATAAAGCACCGGAACGAAAAGCAAAGTCAGGGCCGTAGCAAAGGTTAACCCGCACATGATGGTAACGGCCATTGAATTGAACATCACGTCCCAAAGCAGCGGTATCATCCCCAAAACCGTCGTCATCGCCGCCATCAGCACCGGGCGGAAACGGCAGACCCCGGAATCGACCACCGCAGCATAGGGGTCTTTGCCGGAGGCGATCTCGTCGTCGATTTCCTGGATCAGGACGATACCGTTCTTGATCATCATCCCGATCAGACTGAGCAGCCCAAGCATCGCGAAGAAACTGAACGGCGAACCGAAACCCAGCAGCCCGACGGTCGCCCCGATCAGAGCCAGGGGCAGGCACAGGACGATTATGAACGTCTGCCGCAAAGAGTTGAACAATACAAGGACAATGAACATCATTATCAGAAAAGTGACCGGCAGCATGCTTTTAATGCCTTCCTGAGCGTCTCTGGAACTCTCGAACTCACCGCCCCAGGCGCGGCTGTAACCCAAAGGCATTTTAACCGCCTCTATTTTATCTTTTATCATTTCGTGCACTTTCGCGGTATTGATAAACGGATCGCCCTCGACCGTCAAGGTGCGTATGCCGTCGCGCCGCCTGACGATGGAATCACGCCATTGGGATTCAAAACCGTTGACCAGCTGCAGCATATTGATCGTTTTTCCCAGAGGATTGCTCCATACCTGGACGCTGTAAAGGGAATCGATGCTGTTGCGTTCTGATTCGACCGCTCTTGAAAGTATGGTCAGGAGGCGGTCATGTTCCCGGTAGAGGCCCACCGGTACGCCGTTATACGCCTGACGCAGGCTTTTCGCGATATCGACCTGGGCCAGTCCGGCGCGCCGGGCATTTTCCTCATTAACTATCGGCCGGTAGACGAGTTTTTTACTGCGCCAGTCGGTCTGAACGTTTTCAATATACGGATTAGCGCGCATGATTTTTTTGACTTCCTCCGCGATTTCCCGGAGGACAATCGGATCATGCCCGCTTATCCGGAGTTCTATTTTCTTGTCATTGCCGGAGCCTTTTTCAAATTTTTTGACCCGCAGCATGCTGTCCGGCAGGTTATTTCTTACAAATTCCCCGGCCCTGACGCTCAGCGAAGCAAGCTTTTTATCAAGATCCTCAGGAGTCACCTGGACGATCAGTTGCCCGTAAGCTCCGTTGGCGTCCTCGATGTTGTAGTTAAGGACAAAACGCTGCGCGCCGCCGCCGATAAAGCTCGTGACCTGTTTCACTTCCGGCTGTTTGCGGAGAAACTCCTCAAATTTCTTCACGTCGCCGGCGGTTTTCAGAATATAGGTTCCCTCCGGGTTCCAGATATCGAACATGATCTTGTCTTCTTCCGAGGTCGGGAAAAAACTCTTTTTGATAAAACCGAATCCCCATACCGACGCCAGCAGCAGAACACACATCACGATCACCATTCCCCAGCGGAATTTTATCGAATAAGCCAGCATCTGCCGGTAGACTTTATAGAATTTTCCGCCGTAGGGATCAGTTTTTTCACCTTCCTTCGGCGCTTTCAGCATCATTACTGCCAGCACCGGAGTTATGGTTACCGCCAACACCCAGCTCAAAAGCAGCGACAGCCCGACAACATAAAACAAAGTCCGGCAGTATTCCCCGGTACTGTCCTGCGAAAGCCCGATGGCGGCAAAAGCCAGTATCGCCACGATGGTGGCGCCAAGCAGTGAAACCGAATTTTTGCCGACCGTTTCCTCCGCCGCCTTGATTTTGTCCTGTCCGGTCTGGATGCCGACCAGCACGCCTTCGGCCACCACGATCGCGTTATCCACGAGCATTCCGAGCGCAATGATCAGAGCGCCGAGCGAAATACTCTGCAAATCAATGGCGAATATCTTCATCCCGATGAAAGTCGCGAAAATCGTCAGCAGGAGAATAAACCCGATCAGAAGCCCGGTTATCGGCCCCATAAAAATAACCAGTACCACAATGACAATGACGACCGCCTCGATGAGATTGACAATAAAATTGTTCACGGAAGCCTTCACGGTATCGGACTGGTAGGCGATAACGCCCAGTTTCATGCCGACCGGAATTTGCGGTTCCAGTTCTTTCAAGCGTTCTTTCACCGCTTCGCCCATCGTAACCACATTGCCGCCGGAAACGGTTGATATTCCCATTCCGAGCGCGGTTTTGCCGTCGAGCCGGATCAGGGTCGAAGGCGGCTCTTCATAGCCGCGCGTAATCGTCGCGATATTTCGCAGGCGGATAAGTTTATCGGAATTTTTACCGCGGATAATGAGTTTTCCGATCTCTTCGACGCTGGTAAATTTGCCGGTGGGATAAACATGGACATAATCCGGGCCGACCTCCGTCAGGCCGCTTTCGGTTATTTCGTTCTGGGCGCTCACCGCCGCGTAAATGGTTTCCGGCTTTATCCCCAGCCGGGAAAGTATTTCCCGGGAAAATTCTATGTAAATGACCTCGTTCTGAATACCGGAGATATCGATCCGGGCGACGTCTTCGACCAGCAGCAGTTCGTTTTTCAGGAAATCAACGAAATCCCGGAGTTCGGCGTAACTGTAGCCGTCCCCGGTAACCGCATAGAATATCCCGTAGACGTCGCCGTAATCGTCGCGGACCACGGAACGGGAAGTGCCGGGCGGAAGCTGGGCCTGAACATCATTGACCTTGCGCCGCAATTCGTCCCATATCTGCGGCAGGTCCCGGGAAGTATACTTGTCTTTGATGTCGACATAAACGCTTGAGCGGCCGTCTATCGACAGCGAGCGGACGTGTTTTATCTGTTCCATCTGGCGGATGGCTTTTTCTATTTTGTCGGTAACTTCCTGTTCGACTTCATAAGCGGTGGCGCCGGCATACTCGGTTATCACCACGGCGGTTTTGATGGTATACTCGGGGTCTTCAAGTTTTCCGAGCCGGAAATAAGCCTCGAGCCCGCCCAGCACGATCAGTACGGTCAGTACCAGCATTACCGTTTTGTAACGAATGGAAAAAGCCGCCAGATTCATGGAAACCGCCTATTTTTTGCCTTGATATTGCTTGACTTTCTGGCCGGCCTGCAAATAATTCGCCCCGGAAACCGCCACCAGTTCTTTTTCTTTCAGGCCGCTTTTCACCAGGATATCCCCGCCGGATAATTCCCCGGCAACGATCATGCGTTTGCTTACCCGCATATCCTGCGGATTGATTACCCAGACATAAGGTTTTCCCTCGGCGTCCGCAACCACCGCCTGCACCGGGACCATGATTGTTTCCGGCTTGTCTTCGGTTTCCTTCCAGCCGATATAAACGGTAACGAGCATGCCGGGAATTATTTTGCCCTTCAAGTCATCAGGGATCAGCATTTCGAGGGTCACTTCATAAGTCATAGTATCCTGGTCTATTTCGGTGCTGAACTCGCGGATTTTCAGATTGATTTTCCGGTACTTGAAGTTATTTACGACCGCATACAGGTCAAATTTATCGTTGTTTTCAGGGTTGAAATTCCGTACCGGCACGTGCACGACGATCTCGAGCTGATCGAGATTTTTGAGGGTGATTATTTTTTCTTCCGCTTTTACATTCTGGTAATTCTTGACGCTTTTGCTGGCGATTATCCCGTCCAAAGGGGCTTTGAGCGAAGTATCGTTCTGGTTTTTTTCGGCTATTTTACGTTCCGATATGGAAACCG
>JAQUOK010000206.1 GCA_028717165.1 Victivallaceae bacterium
CGACCGAAGTACTCGCAAAAGCCGCGGTCAAATACGCACTGCGCAAAATAAAACCCGACCGTATCCGGGATACTAAAAAATCTTAATTTCCCCTGCCGTCATAGCTGAATAAAGTTCCGGGAACTTCAAAAAACTTATCCGCATGATAAACAATTTGACCGCCGGAAATTACATATTCCGCCCGGGCAGTGTCGGGATCGACTATGGTGATATCCGCGTCGGCCCCGACGGATAAACGGCCTTTATTCTCAAGCTTCAGCATTTTTGCCGGAGCCAGACAAGCCTTTTCGACAAACTCGAGCAAGGAAAATGCGCCGAAACGAACTAAGGGCAAAGCTTTTGCCAAAGTCGTATTGCGCGGAATTTTGCCGCCGTCCGTGCTTAATGCGTTAACGATGAACCTGCCGCCGCTTTGGGCCGTGGCAATGCCGATGGCGGCTCCGGGGGAGTTCACTGCAAAACTCAGCATTACGTCTGAATTTTTCGCTTTAAAATGCTCATAGCCTTCGACGGGCGGCAGCAAAACAATTTCCTTACCGCGTATTCCGTTAACCCGGGCCCAGCCGGATTTGACAGCGTTTTCAAGTCCGGCGGCCGAAACCTGGTAACCGCCGGCTTTTAAACAGTTTTTTGTTACATTGCTGAGCGGGACTCCATTTTCTATCCGTCCGGATGTTCCGTTCATTACATCGAGATATGATTCGCTGCAGGCATTCGGCATGGATTTTAATACGTTCAAAGCCCGTCCTGCCTCCTCGATCGGGTTACCGGTAATCTGTCCGCGGCAGTAAGAATTTACATGAGCGACTTGAACCGGCAAATCACCGGCGAGTTCGGCTAATTCCTCAAGTCCTTCAATATTGCTGCCTTTTTCAGTAGAACCGGCGTGAACGGCACAATGACAGTTGAGTTCATTACAAATTTCTATAGCTTTATGTTGGGCTTCCGGCGTCAATGGGTAATGTCCGCTGATGATTTTTATTCCGAAGGCCTTATTATTCAATGCCTTTTCAATGACTTTACGCAATTCGTTCTTATCCGGGTTTGTACCGGAAACCGTGCGTCCGGGAGACAAGGGAAAAAGGAAGCCGAGAGTTAATCCGGTTGCACTGGACTGGAGATAGGGAATGATTTCTTCTGAAAAGCCGCACAGGTCAAGCGCTGTTGTTACTCCGGCGCGGGCAAGCATGAAATAGCCGGGTTCGTCTCCTGAAACATGGATATGCGGATCGACAAGTCCGGGAATCACAAGTTTGCCGCTCGCGTCAATTACCTGTGCGGAAGCCGGTTTAGTGATCTTCGCAGAACATTCAGCTATTTTTTTATTTGAAACCAATAGTTCGCCGATCAAGTCAAAAGAGTCGGCGGCGTCAATTATACGCCCGCCGGAAATCAGTAACTTATTCATCATATTCATGTCCGTTATTCAGTAATCAAAGTAGGAACCGCTTCCAATCTTTCAGGCAGAACCGAAAAACTCCGACCATGCCCCAAGGATGTGGTTTTCTAAAACTCAATAAAACTTTTGATCTTTGCCTTGCAGATTTTTTCCGTCAAGTCAAGCAGGGGTTTTACCCGTTCGGCCAGATATTCCAGTTCTTCCCTGCATAGTCCGAACGCAGGGTCATATCGGGCGCCGATGTAAGCGTATTCCAGTAAGTCGAACAGTCTTTGCTCTTCCCGCGTTTCCTGCGGAAAAATACCTTTTAACGCGGCATCGTGTTTTGCCGCCATTTTGCCCAGCAGTCCGAGGAGATGTTCACGGGGAGTGTAATTAGTGAAAACCAGCAAAATGGTTTTATAAGAATGCTCCGCGGCCTGATGAAGATTGAAAGCGGCTTTACGGGAAAAATCTTTATCTTTAGCGCTTTTCTTGAGGTCATGTTGGAAATCAGCAAAAGACATGACTGCTGCTTTATACCAGTAGTCAAAATAATCCCGGGCAATCCGTTTTTGTTCTTCAGGTTTCAATTTGCGTTTCCGTGCGAGCTTGAAGTTTTCCGAATCGTAAAGCAGGCAGCCTTCTTTCCTGATGTCCGAATAGAAATACTGGCCTTCGGCAAGTTTGATATTCAGTTCCCGGATATCGTGAGTTATGATCCGCGCGTCGGCGCTTAAGCCGGTGTCGGCGCATTTCCGGGCGATCTTCCGCCAGAGTCCGATGTCTACGGCAGTCGCTTTTTTCCCGGTAACGACGAGAACGTCATAGTCGGATCTATGTCCGGATGTTCTTTCCGGTTTGAGGTCGGCTTCTTCCTTATAGTCGCCTCTGGCGTAGGAGCCGAAAAGAATTATCATTTCCACATCACCGCACATATCACGGACGATTGAAACGATATGTTTCAATTCGTTCTGTTTATTATCAGAAAGATGTGTAAATGTCTTTTTCATTCTTATTTAAATACCCTGCTTCTATTCCGGCGGATTGCCGGAATAGAAGCGGGACAAAAGTTTTTGAAAGGAAATTGGGGTTTGGGGGAAAAAGGGGAAAGTTTTTTCAAAAAATTTCCTCTTTCCCCCAAAATAAACCCGCCACCCGCTTACTACATGAGCATCCCGCCGTCGATATTGATTACCTGGCCGGTAACGTAATTTGAATCATCGGAACAGAGGAAATAGACGACATTGGCGACATCTTCGGGAGTTCCGCCGCGTTTCATCGGGATTACTGAGAGGAATGCGTCCGTAGCGTTTTCGGAAAGTTTTCCGGTCATTTCCGTCTGGATATAGCCCGGGGCAACCGCGTTTACCTGGATATTGCGGGTGGCGAATTCCTTGGCGGTGGTTTTGGTCAGGCCGATGACTCCGGCTTTGGAGGCGGAGTAGTTCGCCTGTCCGGCGTTGCCCATGCGTCCGACTACTGAAGCGATATTGACGATTTTGCCGGAGCGCGCCTTCATCATCGGGCGGCAGGCGGCTTTCGTAAAGTTGAAAGTACCTTTGAGGTTGACGGCGATAACCAGGTCCCAGTCCTGTTCGGTCATACGCATTATCAGGGTATCCCTGGTGATACCGGCATTGTTGACGAGAATGTCTATCTTGCCGAACTTCTCAAGAACCGCGTCAATGGTTTCGTTGGCGCTTTCGAGTTTGGATACATCGGCGGCGAAAGCGGCGGCGTCAATGCCTGCGGCTTTAAATTCAGCGGCGGTCTGTTCCGCTACGGCAAGCAGAATATCGACGATCGCCAGTTTGGCGCCTTCGTCAGCGAGACGCTTGCAGATAGCTTTACCGATACCGCGGGCTCCGCCTGTTACCAGGGCAACTTTTCCTTCCAAACGTTTTTCTTTACTCATTGACAATTTCCTTTTTTTGTTTAGTTATTGGATTATATATTTAAATTGTTAAGGCTTTCCATTGAATTAACATTGAGAAATTTTACTTCACTGTCGGTCCGGCGCAGAAGCCCGGTCAGGACGCTGCCCGGCCCGAATTCGATCATGGTATCACCGCCCGCGGCGATCATTTTCCGCACACATTCCTCCCAGCGGACGCTGCCGGCAACCTGAGATTGCAGGTTGGCGCGCAGTTCTTTGACCGTTGTTGCCGGTGCGGCGGTAAAATTGTGGTAAACAGGGATTTTCGGCATTGCCAGCGGAATAGTCGCGAGCACTTCGCCGAGTTTTTCACCGGCGCCGGCCATCAGTTGCGAGTGAAACGCCCCGGCGACATTCAAGGGAATGACTTTGCGCAGGCCGCGCGCCTTAAGTTCTTCGACTGCGGTTTTTACTTTCTCCTTTTCGCCGCTGATGACTATCTGGCCGGGACAGTTGAAATTAGCCACGTCGATGCCGCACTCCGTGCAAACTTCCCGGATAAGCGCTTCTTCGCCGCCGAGGACGGAAGCCATGCCCCCGTTTGTTTCGTTGCAGGCGATATCCATCAATTCGCCGCGGCGGGCGATAAGCTTCAGCCCGTCCGTGAAAGAAAAGGCCTGTCCGGCAAACAGCGCGGCGTATTCTCCAAGGCTCAGCCCGGCGCAGGCGAGCGGTTTCACGTCCGCGAATTTTTCCCTGAACGCGGCGAGGGCGGCGCAGCTCATGGTGTAAATTGCCGGCTGGCAATATTTGCTTTCAGTCAACTTTTCGCCCGGCCCCTCAAAACAGAGTTTGCTGACGGACCAGCCGAGGGCTGAATCAGCTTGGTCAAAAACAGCTTTTGCAGCGGTACCGGCATCATACAGATCCCGACCCATTCCGACAGCTTGAGCGCCTTGGCCGGAAAAAACAAAAAAGCTTTTCATATCGCTCCTTTTGAATTTGTGAAATGCGTTATCAAGGCTGGTAAAATACAGTCCTTTTAAGGAAAAAGCAAGTTTTCACTTATGACATTTGCATTGCAGGTCTTTGCAATATATACTCTACTAGTATTGAATATAAAGGAGGCCTTTCCGCTTTGGCGCCCGTAAAGAATGATTCAGAAGAGTTGAAACACCTGGTGAAGTCATGCCCGCACTGCAACGGAATTGTCCTTGAAGTTGCAATAAAATGCCATCATTGCGGCAAATTCATATATGATCCCGCCCATACCGCATCCGATCCCGCCCATATCCCGTCTGTTCCTGCGCGTCCCCCCTATGCAAAACTTGAAAACCGTCTCGGCTGGCTGACCTGTTTGTCTTTCCAGGTTGTAGGTCTGATGCTGGTTATTCTGGGCCTCTATCTGATCGGTTTGGGATTATATAAAGATGTCAAGGCTGGCTGGACTTTCATCCTGTTCCCGTTCGGAATAGTGTTCTGGATGGTGGGCGCCATGGGGGCGCGCTGGAAAAAATGTTCAAATTGCGGCTGTACCATAGCTTCCAGAGACATTACGAAATGTCCGCGCTGTTATTTTGAATTTCATTCATAAAGTTATAGCGGCGAAAAATATCCCCTGCTTTAAACGCGCCTGAAATTCTGACCGAATCGAGAACCTGTTTCCTCCTGCGCAGATTTTCGATAAGTTACCCGATAAATCCGAGCAGTTCCGCCGCCCGATTTTCGTGAGTATGGTTGTCCAGGCACCTTTTCCTGCCGTTTGCCCCGATTTTCGCCAGCAGTTTTTTGTTGCCGGAATACCTTAAGACCTGTTCTTTGAATTCGTCTTCGGAGCTGAAAGCGAGAACTTCTCTGCCCGGTTCAAACGCTTCCTCAAGTTCCTCCACCCATTCCGTGAGCAGGCAGGTTCCGCACGCCGGTACCAGAAAAACCTGCAGACTCATGATTGTCGGCGGTTCATGCAGGGGTTCCCTGAGAATATTGAGCATCATGTCAGAACTGGAATATATTTTAACGACATCACCGCCGATAATATCCTTCTTCGAGCGGGCAGTTTTCCGCAGGGACGCAAGCGGACAATCTCCGGAACGAGACCAGCGGCGGCCCCAGACGGCCAGTCCCCGGTTGGCAATGCTGCTGAACATTCTGATTCTTCTGGCGGTCGGGCGTCCGACAAAAGACAATGTAGAACCGTAGAAATCAGCATCTTGGCGATTGAGTTCCAGCGGATGGTAATAAGCGGTATCAACCCCGTGCGCCAGATATTCCGCACGGACTCCTCTTGCCCTGAGGAAACGTTGACTTACCCGTGAGACCGTCAATAGCAGATCGACATCTTCCGTCCATTCCAGCGAGTCATAACATTTCCAGCCGGGGCCGTCCATGTCGTAAACCACGATTGAATTTTTGTAAAAACTTTTGATCCGGACAAAATCAAATTTCAGATTGGCGATTACGAAGATGATCATATCCGGGCGGAAATCCCTTATTTCCTTTTCGAGCGCGCGATGGCGTAACTCATGTTTGGTTTTTGGAGAACGGGCAAAAGGATTTTGGCCGCGTGCCATGCGTTTATAGTCAAGCAGCTTTACTTCATGGCCAAAACTTGCGAAACCCGTCGCGAACTGTCTGATATGGATTCCCATCCAGCCGTCGAGAAATGCCACAAACAGTATTTTCATAATCGGTCTTTCCCTTAAGAGTTTACCTGCAGTTTAACAAATACCGCTTATTTGACGAAAAACAAGAAGCCTTGCCGGAAATATGGTGGCGGGAAAAGAAGAAGTCAGTAATTTGACGAGGCTGACAAAAGTCTTGCTTGACAGCGATTGGGACTCCCGGGACGGTTGAGACTTTTGAATTTAACCTCAAAGTCCCAAGCGTCCCAAGTGTCTCAAAAGTCCCATTTTCTCAAACAATGACTTTTTTCGGGGCCGTCTAA
>JAQUOK010000207.1 GCA_028717165.1 Victivallaceae bacterium
GGAATTCATGGCGGTTTCCGAAAACGGCGAAGATACTATTTTTGTTTCCCCGGACGGCAGCTATCGCGCCAACCGGGAGATTGCCACCGCTGCCTGGAAATTCAGTAAAAGCCCGGCGCTGCCGCTGGAAAAAGTCCATACTCCGGACAGCAGAACTATTGAAAAAGTCGCCGGTTTCCTCGGCGTCAAGGCGGAAAATACCGGGAAAGCGGTATTTTACAAGAACGCCGTCAGCAATGAACTTATTTTCGCGGTTATCCGCGGAGATTTCGAAGTAAACGAAAGCAAACTTCAGAATGTCGCTTCCGCGCCGGAACTTGCTTTTGCCGATGACAACGAGATCCGCGCAATCGGCTGTGAACCCGGTTTTGCTTCGCCTTTGGCCGTGGACAGCACCAAAATAAAGATAATAGTCGATATTTCAGTACTTGAGTCGTCCAATCTGGTGGTCGGCGCGAATGAACCTGACTATCATTTCAAGAACTTCAATTTTGAAAGGGATATGAATAATTCCAAAGACGTGGTTATTGCCGATATCGCGACAGTGCGCGCCGGGGATCCGTGTCCGGTAACCGGGGAACCGCTGCTTGAAAAACGCGGTATCGAGGTGGGCAATATCTTCCAGCTCGGCACTAAATACACTGACTCGATGAACTGCACGGTTCTCGATCAGAACGGCAAGGCGAAAACGCTGATAATGGGCTGTTACGGTATCGGGGTTGGCCGGACGATGGCTTCCGTCCTGGAACAGAACAATGATGATTTCGGGCCGATATGGCCGATCACGATTGCGCCGTTCGAAGTGCAGTTATGTGCCCTTAACCCGCAAAAAGACGAAGTCGGAGAAATCTGCGATAAAATTTATGCGGACTTGACTGCCGCCGGAATTGAGGTACTTTATGACGACAGAGGAGAAAAGGCGGGTTTTATGTTCAGCGAAGCCGATCTGCTCGGTATTCCGTTGCGCCTGATCGTTTCTCCTAAAACCGCCGGTGACGGACTGGTCGAATTTAAACGGCGCGGCAGCCGGGACGGCGAATTATTCGATATCAGCGGCATTGTTGAAAAAATGAAGCAGATCATTGCCGAAGAATACAGAAGAATTGAAAATTGAAAATGGAAATACTGATAACTGGAGCTTCCGATGTGGGATTATAATGATAAAGTGATGGATCATTTCCTTCATCCGCGCAATGTAGGTGAAGTTGAAAATCCTGACGGTGTGGCGCAGGTCGGCAATATGTCCTGCGGCGACGCGTTGAAATTGAGTTTCAAACTGGACAAGGACGGCAGGATTGCCGAGGTGAAATTCCAGACTTTCGGCTGCGCCAGCGCGATTGCCTCCTCATCGGCCCTGACTGAACTCGTAAAGGGTATGACGCTCGAAGAAGCCGAAAAAGTGACCAATAGGGATATTGTTGCCGTCCTCGGGGATTTGCCGGAGGCGAAACTGCATTGTTCCGTGATGGGCATGGAAGCTTTGCAGGCGGCGATAGCCAATTACCGCGGCGGGAAAAACCCCGAAGGGCATGAATACGATCATGAAGGACGTATTGTCTGCAAGTGTTTCAACGTTACGGATACGAAGATCCGCAATATTGCGCTTGACAATAACCTGCATACGGTCGAGGAGATCACCGATTATTGCAAGGCCGGGGGCGCCTGCGGTTCCTGCCATGGGGAGATACAGGATATTCTTGACGGTATCTGGAAAGAGAAAAAACCCGAAACACATTCGTCGAAACGCGCAGAATTCATGAGTCTGCCGCTTATCCAGCGGGTGCTCAAAGTCCAGGAACTCATCGATAATGAAATCAAACCTATGCTCGAACAGGATGGCGGCGGGATAGAACTTGTCGATATGAAGGATAATGTGGTTTATGTAAAACTTACCGGACATTGCGTTGCCTGTCCCAGCGCCGGAGTAACCCTCAAACGCGGCGTTGAAGCTGTCCTCAGAGATTGTCTTTTCCCTGAGATCGTGGTTGAAAGTGTTTGAAAGAGAGCGTGTTTATGAGCAGTGAAAAACTTATTTATCTGGATAACAACGCGACTACCGCTGTCGCTCCGGAAGTATTCGAGGCCATGCGTCCGTATTTGTGCGAAAAATACGGCAATCCGGGCAGTATTCATACTTTCGGGGGATCGGTAATGGCTGAAATAGAAACGGCGCGCGCCCGGATCGCGGCTCTCATCGGTGCCACCCGCAGAGATATCCGCGACAAGTTTACCGAAGTTATTTTTACCAGTTGCGGAACCGAAAGCGACAATACTGCCGTTTTCAGCGCGTTGCGGGCCTGTCCCAAAAGAAAGAAAGTCGTTATATCGGCTGTTGAACATCCCGCGATCCTGACTCTCGGTAAAGAACTGGAGAAACGCGGTTATCCGGTGTCTTATGTTCCGGTCGATTCCAAAGGCAGACTGGACATGGAACGCTACGAGGAGATGGTCGATAGCGAGACGGCGGTTGTTTCGATAATGTGGGCCAACAATGAAACCGGCAATATTTACCCGATCGAGAAATGCGCTGAAATAGCTCATCGTTATGGAGCGTTGTTCCATACCGACGCGGTGCAGGCAGTCGGCAAAATCCCATGCAATGTCAGTGATTCCGAGATAGACATGCTGAGTTTGTCCGGACATAAACTGCATGCCCCGAAAGGCATAGGCGTATTATACGTCCGGCGCGGAGTCCGTTTTTATCCCGCGCAGATCGGCGGGCATCAGGAACGCGGCCGCCGCGCCGGAACGGAAAACGTCGCTTCGATTATTGCGCTGGGTAAAGCCGCCGAACTGGCAATGAAATCGATTCAGGATGAAAATACCCGTGTTAAAGCCCTGCGCGACAAACTGGAGCAGGGTATCTGCGGCAGTATTCCGAAAGCCATGGTTCTCGGCGACCCGGAAAACCGTCTGCCAAATACCAGCCTTATCGGTTTTGAGGCGGTTGAAGGCGAATCCATTTTGATGATGATGGACCGCCTCGGCATTTGCGCTTCAAGCGGCAGCGCCTGTACGACCGGCAGTCTGGAGCCTTCACACGTTCTGCGGGCGATGGGAGTTCCGTATACGGTTGCCCATGGCGCGATCCGTTTCAGCCTGTCCACATATAATACGGAAGAAGAAATAAATTTCGTTATTAAGGAAATGCCCGGAATAATCGCCTGGCTGCGAAAATTGTCGCCGTTCTGGAAGGAGACGCCTGTCTCATAAGTATCCGAGGAACAACCCCGAAATCTCCTATGAGAGGTAATTGTCAAGTTTTAAAAGGCTTGCCGTTAGTATTTTTTTTGCTTATTTGTAATTGGACGGCCCAGACAAAAGTCATTGTTTGAGAAAATGGGACTTTTGAGACACTTGGGACGCTTGGGACTTTGAGGTTAAATTCAAAAGTCTCAACCGTCCCATGAGTCCCAATCGCTGTCAGACAAGACTTTTGTCAGCCTCGTCTAATTGGTCAGTGCCCGTTTTTTAGCAGCGCCTTGGGGAATCTTATCGGTTCCACGATGTTCCCTGAAGGAGAACTTCAAAATGCGGGTAAGGCATTTGAGGTTCCCTTACAGGAAAACAGATATGGGGGGACGGCATTACCCGCCGCGTTGCGGCGGGCTACGCTGAATAACCCTTTCAGGGTTTCAATACCGTGCCGCATCCTTAATTTTCAATTCTTAACATAGTCATCCATTCGGGATTCAATTTTTCCCGGACAAAGGTTACTGACCGATTACGCTTTTTTAACGTCAGAACTCCTATTCGCACTCATTTATGGGACCGCCAATTTCCTGTTTGCCTTATATTCTGGTTCGTAAACTTCACCGGTTCACCAAAGCCGAAACATCAGTTTGGCAGTTTTTCCCGCCACTGCCGCTACTGAAACTAACGAAGAGTATGGACAAAAGAGACTGTAAGTTTTTATCGGGAAAAATATTTTTAAAGCAACTTTTTTACGAGAAATATAAGAATAAGCTGAAAAGCTTGCAATAAAAACCCCGGAAATAGACCCGTACCATATTTCCTGACTTTCAACCCTTTTTAAGTTATTTGTCTCATTGTGCCGCAATCAGCTAAATATATAAAAAGTTGTGGAGGGCTCGTTACACCCGATCTTTTATGCCACAAAGTATAGAAGATGCGTTTGGGCTTCCCCGCTTCCCGAATTATGAGACTGTCTGCATGATTTGTCTGAATTAACGATATTCTGATTTATTTTGACGACTCCTGTTTTTTAGTTTTAATTCAGGAGTCTTTTACACCTGTACAAGTTGTTCAACTTTTGGGGTAAGCTTCAGGGCTTCCCATATTTTTTTGTCTTCAGGAGTGATAATTTGGGGGACGAAACCGAATTTCAGATAGAGGTTTATTGCGGGGATTCTGGCTGACGATGTACTTAAGTAGGCTTTGGCGTGTCCAAGTTCCACGAGTTTTTCACAGACTGCGCTCAGCAAAGGTTTGGACAGACCTTGGCCCTGATAATCGGGATGAACGGCCAGCCAGTGGACCCGGCCGTACCTTTCTCCCTGATAATCATCATCAAACCAGGCGGCGGCAGTGCCGATTATCTTACCTTGAGGATCGAGAAGGAAAAGCATACGTTGTTTTAATATTTCCGTATTACAGCCGAATACCCGGTGAAATAAATCCGTATCTGTTTTATTGAATTTATCCGCATTGCGCTGAAGTTCTACCCATGAATTTTCATCACCCGGAGCGTAGAAACGGAACGAAAAAACCTCCGGCAATGGATAAAGCGGAATCTTATCCATGGTCGGACGGATCATTTGTACAGGAAAATTTTTCATAAAATGTGCTATGGGGGCCGTAATCAGTGGACCGCGGGAAGTAAAATATTACAGCTCTTTGATAGTCCTTTTCAAATTGGACAACATAGCCAATATATGCTCGGACTTTTCAAGCCATTCTCTGTCAATATAGTTTATATCTATTCCGATTTACACACCTGAGTAATAAATTTTCTATGCGCTTTTCACGGTTCATGACCTTACATCATCGTTGAGCTGAAATAACGTTCCACCCGGTCGGGCAGGACTGTGGCAATCCGCGCTTCGGGATGTCTTCGGGTTATTTCCATTGCCGCGAAGACATTGGCGCCGGAAGATATTCCGGCCATTAAACCGTAAGTTGAACTTAAAGCGCGGGCAGTGCTGATCGCGTCTTCGTCAGTAACTTCAATGACTTCATCGACTAATTCCGTATTGAGGATTTCAGGTATAAAGCCGTCTCCGATTCCCTGAATCTGGTGCAGACCTGGTTCATGGCCGAGCAGCGCCGAAACATTTTTCGGTTCGACCGCGACGATCTTTACGGCCGGCTTGTGTTTTTTCAGAAATTCTGACACCCCCTGAAGCGTCCCGCCGCTGCCGACGCCGGCGACGAAAATATCGATGTCGCCGCGCATCTGGCGCCACAGTTCCCGGCCGGTACCTTCGAAATGAGCCCGCGGATTGTCCGGATTTTCGAACTGCTGCAGAGTTACGGCGTTTGGGGTGGAGGCGACGATTTCAGCGACCTTGTCAACCGATCCCTGGATACTTTTTTCACTGGGGGTAAGAATCAGTTCAGCGCCGAGGCTGCGAATGAGTTTTTTGCGTTCTTCGCTCATGTTTTCGGGCATGACGATTATTACTTTATAGTTTTTCAGGCCGCCGACGAGGGCGATCCCTATCCCGGTGTTGCCGGAAGTGGGTTCGACCAGGATAGTGTTTTTATTAATGCGCCCGTCCCGTTCCGCACCTTCAATCATGGCGAGAGCCACCCGGTCTTTGATACTGCCGCCGGGATTAAGGAATTCCGCTTTCGCGAAGATCCGGTACGGTTTAAGTTCAATCAGGGGCGTATTGCCGATCAGATCCAGTACATTATCAGTTGTCATGGGAGGTCTGTGACTCCGTATAATTCAGTGTTAAGTTTGGGCGCCGTATATCTACGTGAAATACTCAATGTAGTCATTTAAAAGTTTATTTCAAGTCAAATACAGGAAATGACGACGATTAAAACAGTCCGACTTTTGTTATTTTCGTCCAACAATTCCGAGGGAATGAGATGAAAGGTTTTTAAATGGACTTCAACTGAATTCACGCAGCCTGAATCTGAGATTTGAATATCCTGGCGAAAAGTTCTACTCTTATTTGTCGTGCGACTGATTATTCTTCCGCTGGCCGGCAAATATCTATTTTTTGCT
>JAQUOK010000208.1 GCA_028717165.1 Victivallaceae bacterium
ATGATCCGGGTTACGGTTTGAATAGCTTCCGCTGTATGGAGGGTTGCGAAAGTCAAATGTCCGGTTTCCGCCAGAGTTACAGCCGCCTGCATGGTATCGCGGTCGCGCATTTCGCCGATAAGGACCACATCCGGGTCTTCACGCAGAATTCTCCTGAGAGCCTCACTGAAACTGGCGGTATCATCCCCAACTTCCCGCTGGGATATGAAAGCTTTTTTGTTGGAATGACGATACTCCACCGGATCTTCGATAGTAAAAATATGACATTGTCGGCTTTCATTGATTTTATTGATTATGCTGGCCAGGGTGGTCGATTTCCCGGAGCCGGTGGCGCCCGTCACCAGGACAAGTCCTTTCTGAAGTTTACATATTTTTTCACAAATTTTGACCGGCAGTCCCAATTCATCGAGCGGGAAAAATTTTGACGGCAGAGCCCGCAAAGCCCAGGATATCATTTTCTGCTGCATGTAGATATTTATTCGCAGTCGGGTATCTCCGTATGAAACCGCCATGTCAAGTTCATTGCCGCAAACAAATTCCTTATATTTGTCTTCGCCGATAAGTTCGCGGGTCAAGGCCGTAAGCTCATCAGCGGACAATGCTTCCAAGTCGGGCATTGGAATCAAAGAACCGTGTATCCGGTAATAAGGCGGTTCATTGGCCGTAATGTGTAAGTCGCTTGAACCGGATTCAATAAAGCATTTCAAAAGTTCATCCAGTTTTTTTTTCATTGAGTTACTCCAGGGTTTGGATTTGATCCAGAGCCAAAGTTAGTTTGAAACATTTTTTTTCAAGTTCCGGATTGTTTAAACAATGGAACAGCTTTGCGGCTTTTTCATACATCGTTTTCGACTGCCGCAGCTTGCCGTTGCGCAAGTACGCGTTACCGAGATTTGCGGAAGCCACAGCAGTCCATTGCGCATATTTTTCTTCTTCATCCCTGACTCCGTCAAGCGCTACTTCCAGGGAAGATTCAGCTTCCTGATATTTCCGCATCTGCAACAGCAGTTCTCCGGCCAGCGCCAGTTGCAGGCATTCTGCGGGAGTCTGAGGATCAACACTTATCGGCTCCAAAGCGCTCAGTGCCAGCTTAAGGTGTCCCATTGCCCGCAGACAGCGGGCTTTGCCCCGCATAGCGGAATACAGCTCATCACGGTTAGCGGCGGAAGCTGCCAATTGATGGTATTGTTTCAATGCTTCCATATACCGGCGGTTCCTTTCCAGTTCCGCTGTTCCCTTCAATGAGATTTTTTCCGGTTTTTTCACCGGCGCCGGGATTTTTTCCGGTTTCGATTGACATGCCGAAAGCAGGCAGGACAGGCATAAAACACAGAATAAATTAATCAGTCTTCGCATTATTTTTTTCCTCTTTGAGTTCGTTTTTTATTGCGGTTTTTTCTTCTTTTTCAATTTTTTTAATTTCTCCTGCGCTCTTGATATCGTCTTTCCGCTCGTGATAATCCTTCAGGGCGTTCTCGATTTCCGGGGCGGTATCCATATCGATTTTCCACACATCCAGATACTGCAACACCCGTTTATACCATGGGTCATTGGGGTTGATGCGCGATGCTTTCGCAATATCTTTTTTGGTCATCAACCCTAAAGACGGGATGTCCCCGCGAGCAGATGGATGCAGGCTGATTTTCTGCATGAAGGTTCGTGAAACCTGTTCGCCTTCTCCGGGAGCCAACAGGACATACGGCCGGATAATCACCAGTATTTCACTGCGTTTACGAACCTGTTCATAGCGGGTGAACAGCAACTCACCGAAAACAGGCAATTCGCTCAGCCACGGCAGTTTCTGAACCTGCTTATCTGCGGTTTCCTGGACTAGTCCGCCAATTACCAGAATATTATTATCTTTCCCTATTACAGTTGTGGCAATAGACTGCATATCAATATCCTGCGACAGAAAATATTGGGACTCGGAAGTTGACGAGCTGTCACTGTCCGTAGCCAGCAAATCATCGCTTTGCTGTTCGCCGCCGGAATAAACATTTTCCCGCATATCTCCCAGACTGGAGCGTTCCTGAAGCAGCCTGATGGTCACAGTGCGGTCCGCATGAATTTTCGGGGTTACTACCAGGGAAATACCGATTTTGCGCCTGGGGGCATCGATATTCCAGGATATATTCGGATTCTGAGCCCCGCTTGAACTGTTCGTGTAGGTCAGAGTCCTTTCCGCCTTCTGCATTACGGTTACTTCCTGACCAGCAAAAAGCTTGGAAGCCTCGTTATCCGAAACCAGCAGATTGGGAGTAGCCAGGCTGGTAACCCTCTGGTCTTTCTCAAGCATCTGGATTCGCGCCCGGAAATTATCGGAAATCACATTGAAGATCGCGGCCTGTGTATCTATTCCCGTCCCTTGGGGAATTAAAGTTGAGCTTGGGGATAAAATGCTCTGTCCGCCGCTGGTTACGGTCGGCAAACCATCGGCAAAACCGCCGCTGACACTTTTGCCCCCGAACAGAAAGTCAATCGCCCGGGCATTGGTGTCGGTAACATCAACCGCCAGCACTTTCATTTCGAGAAGCACCTGGGGACTGGGCTTATCCAGTTTGTCGATCAGTTGTTTTATCTGCCTGAGCGCCCCGATATCAGCCGAGCGCAACAGCAGGGAATTGTTCTGCGGCAGGGCGGCGATATAAATCAGGCCGGGCTCACCCGTAACTTCTATCGTTTTTGCCAGCTTGCTTTCGGCGGCGGCGGTTTTCATCGCATCGAGAACTTTTTTTTCCGGAAGTTGAGACACTATTTCTCTGTTCCTCTGATGAGTGTTTTTGGGGGATGTACCCTGTATTTGGCTGAGAGTTTTGCCGGCAACGTTTTTTCTACTCCGTGTTGAGTTGCTATTGTCATCGTCGTCATCACTGCTTTCCGAACTTTCACCGGATGAAGAAGAGAAATCGAACGTACCTTTTTTCGCAATCAATTCCATCCGTCTCAGCGCCTCTCTGATGTTATCATAGATATTGCCGGAATCATTGTCGGGCCTTACCCATATTACCCGGTCGACAAATAATTGCTGGAGCGTATCTCCGATGTCTTCAACTTTCGGGTACAACAGATTGACCACTTCAACCGACTCATCATTATAAAGCTGAATATTGTCTCTTAATTCATCAATGGTCTGAATATAGATGATACCGGTGGATTTGTTCTCCCGGCAATACATCCCGTAAGAACGGCAAATCGCCTGGAGTATGTCCATGCAGTAGGAATTCTGCAGAAAAATATCAACCTGAATAGCGGCGGCCTTCGGACTGATGATGATCGGGATACCGGTGGCATTACTCAAAAGACGTCCGGTTTCCTGCATGGTGGCGTCGTTAAGCACCAGAGATTTTATCTTTGGCCCCTTTTCCTCGGGTAACGGCGAAGGATTTAAACCGTCGGCCAGGCAGTTGCCGCAGACAAACATTATTAACAGAGTATTGAACAAATTCCTAAATTTCATGATATTTTTTTCCGTTAACGTATTATGATGATCTTATCCGGGCGCTGCTGTTGAATTATTTCAACCTCGTTGTTTTTTATTTTGCGCACCTGCAGATAAATTTCCGAAACTTTTTTATTGCTTTTTTCTTCCTGAAGGCGGATTACGTTGCCTTCACGGACATAGAACGAGCGTTTACTGTTTTTCAGGCTTAAAGCGGCCACGGCTTCTCCGTCACAGAGGGTCAAAATTCCTTTTATTGAAACATCGGGAATAATATGTTCTCCGTTAAGCGGGAAATACCCGCCCAGTTCTTCAGCTCCGTAATCGAACGGGCTACCGCTGTCGTAATTGATATTTTCCGCAACCGTTTTTTTCTGTACATTTTCCCGCTCATTTTGTTGTACCGTCTTCTGTACCGTCTTCTTTATCGTCTTTTCAGAAGCAGTTTCTTTAGAAACCGGCGCGGTTTCTTTGATTATCAGTTTGAGCGGTTCTTTTTCCATTACCGGTTTGGGAATTTTTTTCTGTTCCTGAATGTTTTCTTCAACCGCCTCCTTAATTGCTTCGTTACGCTTTTCTATTTTCGCGGCTTGCTCGGCTTTTTTCTCCCTGATATAAATTCCGGTATATGCGGCTTTAAGTTCATCCGGAAAAAACAGACAGCAGCCGGCGTATATTATTGCCCCCAGGAAAATAAACGCGGACCAACCGGCAACGAAAACAGTTTTTTCCCGGGCAATCAAGCTGGCGGGGCCGAATATGACCAACCCCAGCAGACTCACCGCGACCGGACAGGCCAAAAGCCAGAAAGCACGGAAATCAAAACTGCTGCCGGGCGGCGGAGGCAGCAAATGATAGCAAAGTATAAATATGATAATCCCGATTCCCGCTCCGGCAAAACTTTTTCTGGTATGGCTCATTATTGTTTACTGTTCCTGTTATGATTTAAATGTTTAAGCGGTCAAGCTTATTTATCTGTAGCCTCATTCGCTTCGATTTAAGTTTAAATGCACAATGCTTATGTTATAGATATTTTTGCGGTTCAGCTTATCTTCCGCCGGTCGAAGCCGCCATCAAGCCCATGAAAAATGCGATGTAGACAAATCCGACTATCCCGCCGACGATAACGAACAGGGCGGGTTCGATCATTTTAGTCAGCAGGGTAATCCTCTGCTGCAAGTTGGTTTCGCTGAACTCCGCGACTTTCAGCAGACCTTCGCCTACCCGTCCCGTGCTTTCCCCGACCAGGATCATGGAATCCGCGAACGGCGCGAAACGGTTTATTTCCGATACCCTCAGCCCGGTCGAGAGCGGATGTCCCTGGGATATTACCGCTTTCATTTCGTCAAGTTCTTTCCTGTAGAACGTGTTCGAAAGGGACTGTCCGGTGAATTCCAGCGCTGAAATAATATTGATCCCGCTTTCCAGCAATATTCCCAGCGTTCTGCACCATAACGCGTTGGCCGAAGCCCGGAAAGCTTTGCCGAGCAGCGGCAAATGCAGGGCGGCCCGGTCAACATAAAGCGCGGTTTCCTCGTTTTTGCGCAGAAGTATGATCGCAACGGCAACAACTACCGGAAGCATCAGAAGATAATGACCGTAATTCTGCAGAAAATGCGTTACATCAGCCAGACTCTGGGTTATTCCGGGAAGCGCCGCCGAACGATTCGAAAGGAATTTCATGATTTTGGGAATAACTTTCCACATCAGGAAACAGACTATTCCGATGGTCAGCAGAATTACCAGTGTCGGATAGGCCATGGCCTGCAGCACCTGGGATTTTATCGCCCGCCTTTTCGCCATCAGGTCGGCCGCGTACACGCACATTCGGTCAATGTCGCCGTTCGCTTCGCCGGCGGCGATCAGGCCGATGACGATCTGTCCGAGAAAAGGCATTTCTTCATGCAGCGTTTCGGTTAACCTGCGGCCGTCATGAAGTTTGTTCGCCACGCAGAAATATGTCCTTTTCAGGTAGTGGGGGCATTGTCCGGCAATAGTCTGGAGCGCGTTAAGGATCGGGACACCGGCCGATAACATGGCCGCCAGTTGCTGCAGGCTCTGTTCGACTTTGTTCCCGTGAATCAAAAGCCAGGCGTATTTTTGTTCGAACGGAGTGCGTTCGCGCAGGTTGAAATACGGGGAATCAGTAACTGCGGAACTGACCGATTCAAGTTTTAAAATAGTAACTCTCCGGTCCCGCAATATCTGTTCGGCTTCCTGCTGATCGTAAGCCGTAAGAATCCCTTTTCCCTTTTCGTTTTTATTTCTTATCAGGTATTTGAAAACCGCCATTGAATTTTTTCCTCTCTATAATACCGAAGAAGTTACGCCCCGAACTTCATCGATAGTGGTTTTGCCCGCCAGGATTTTGGCCGCTCCATCCTGTTTGAGGGTCGGAAGCCCGAGCTTTTTAAAAGCGTAATCGGCAAATTCCTGTTCATCCGTGTTTTTGAGAATCAGTTTTCTGATTTCCCGGTCAACCGGGATCATTTCATACAAAGCGAGCCGTCCGGCGTTTCCGGAACCGCCGCAAAAATCACAGCCCGTCGCTTCGGGTACTTTCAGGCTCTCGTCTTTGGCATCCCAGCCGAATTCCTCGCATTCTTCCGCCGTCGGTTTCCGGTAAGTTACACAGTGAGAACATGGTATCCTCACCAGACGCTGAGCGATAGCGAGACGCAAAGTGGAAGCGACCAGGAACGGGGCGATACCCAGATTCATCA
>JAQUOK010000209.1 GCA_028717165.1 Victivallaceae bacterium
TTTACATAATTGAGCTCCAGTTCTCCCCCTTCAACCAGAACAAGCGGAATGTTTTTCTCTTTTGCCCGCATAAGCATTCCCTGGGCAATATATGAGTAAGCAGGCAAACAGGCATCATTTGCGCCGTTATATTTCATTCTCTGAAGCCCCGTAAAAAATGATATTATTGTGACATTCGGATTTTCTTTCGCCGCAGTATCGGCCATATGAACGCCGATTTTTATAAGCTGAGTGATAATATCATCAACTGTTTTATTTTGCGCTTTGGCAATTTTAAAAATATCATAAGCATCCTTGCCGCAATGATAATCCTCAAAATCCAATACTATTCCGGAACTCAGTTCTTTGCTTATTTTTAATGACAGTTCAAATATTTTATAAAAATCTTTAAGCGCTCCGGCCTCGTTGTAAAGATCAACACATTTTATTCTTTTAAAATAGGGCGTGCTTAATTTGCGAATATTGGATCTTTTGAACGATGACTCTTCAGACAGTTTTTCTAAAACCGCATTTTCGTCATAATAACAGTTCTTTTTATTTCTTTGATATATTCTGTTCAGGTTAACCCGTATCCAAACATCTTTTTGCGCAGCGGCTTTTAACTCTTTTGCTTTCTTACATAAATTATTTTCGTCCGGAAGAGTCTGGGCGGAATATATATCCATTAAATTAAGCGCTATTCCGTCAAAAGGAGAATCATTAAATATCTCTATATTTTCTTTTTTCATATCTGCGAACGGCATTGTACTTATTCTATCATCCATAGACGTCACCATCAGCAGATATGGTCTCTGGGCAGTTTGCCGCTTCTTTTTTACCTGTTTTACGTTATTCAGGGAAGCCTGTCCAAAGACAGCTTCCCCGGCTCCGGCAAAGAGTACGGCAATTGATATGATAGAAATTATATGAACCGTAATTTTATTTTTAACTATCATTCAGTTGCCCGCTTGACAGAGAACTTCAGTTCGTTCCCCTTTGCAGGGGTAATTGAGGCCGCATGCGAATCTACAAATAAAACGTTAACGACATTCTTATGATGAGTATAATCCAAAGCACTAACTGCCGATGCTGATATACCGGTTGAATCCGCCCCAAGTACAGTTAGAGAGGGAGATTCAATTTGCGCAATTTTTGTAAACGGGTATACGTCGGGTACCTTATAGTATCCGGTTACATAAGCATCCCAGCCATAACTTCCGAACCAGTCTCCGGTAGGGGGGGAGGCTTGATATGGCTCCATGTCTGAAGGACAAAATAAAAACGGAGGAACATTTTCACGCGTATCCCAATCGTCAGTATTTAAACTTCCGGCCACGGCAATAATTCTGGTAAAGTACCAACCGCTCCTAAGATGATATGGAATCATATAATCGTCGTTATCGCCGACATACATATTATTATACTGCCCCAGATGTTTTAAATTGTTTATGCAGCTTATAATTTTCACTTTTTCTCTTGCCTGCTGCAATGCCGGCAGCAATAAAGAAGCCAGGATAGCTATGATCGCGATCACGACAAGGAGTTCGATGAGTGTGAATTTTTTCATTTTCCCTTTTCCTTATTAATTATTATAATAGTTCAAAAGTTGCCTGCCTTAAATTTTACCGGTCATTTATTCTATAATTCCAGCCTCCTGTTATTAATTAAAAATTCTTATCGTAAAATTTTTCATTTTCACCAAGTACAGTTTACAGTTATTTGTAACCGCCGTTATTTAATATTCATATTTTTCACGGAATTCCTGATTACCAGACTACATGAAAGCCGCTTGTGAATTTTTTCTTTCAGGCGTGCGGCTATGATCTTTTTAATGAGGATCATCGATTCCATCACTATTTTCAAGACATTCTGGTCAATAGTCGTATGAGGCGGAAAAAACCAGCGGGAGCTCTTCTGTTTTTCGAATGATATTACAGATAAGTCCTCCGGTACTTTAACTCCCAGCAAGTTAAGGGCGTATACGGCTTCATTCGAAATAGATTCTCCGCAGATGATCGTTGCTGTGGGCGAATCCTGTATCATAATAGCTATAAGTTCAATCAGAGATTGTTTTTCAGGATGATAATCATAAGACGCCATTGGACTGAGTCCATGTTTTTTCATGGTTTCAACATAACCGCATCGGCGTTCTCTACCTGCCCTGATGTCGGCATTATCCAGCACTATGCTTATTTTACTGTGCCCGTTTTTAACCAGGTAATCTACCGCCAATGCAATTTCACCATAATAATCAGAACAAATACAGTGGCAGTTGTCTAACATATTACCAACTGCAATCAGTGGTATTGTCATGTTGCTTAATTTTTCTTTATGTTTCAAAGCTTCAACATCATTTAAAAGAATAACCGCTGTTTTTGTATAGCTGTCCAGTATTTTGTCAATATCCCTGGCTTCAATAATATTCACTAAAAAACCGGCACGAACTATTTCTCCGACAAGGTTAGTCAACAGAATATTACGGAAAACGTCATAATAACCAATTTTATCAAGTGACTCTACTATTATGGCAATAACTTCACGTGCAGCCACTTGCTGAGGCGCATAATTTAACTCCCGGGCAATTTTAAGTATTCTTTCTTTTACCGGGGTGCTGACTGACGCTCTTCCCGTAAATACCCGGGATACGGTGGCTTTTGATACTCCGCATTCCCTGGCTATGGTATTTATATCTGCTTTCATATTTTACTTCGTAACTTAAAATTCCAATGAAACGGTTTCATTAATAGTATAAACTATTTCTCAAGGTTTGTCAATACCTGTCTTTAAATTTCGTTATAAGAAAACGTAAAAATTTTATCCGGGAATTGGGATGATATGGGCAAAAGCTCCGCATCGGGAAATTACTCAGGGCGTTTGCCCTTTCCTGCACTTTATAGAGGTTTGGAAAAGAGAGCATACGAGGGGGAAATACCCGCTTTTTCAGTAACGTCTATTTACACCCTGCAAGTATTTCATAAGCAACGTCGCCGGTAATTTCGGCGCGTTCGCCGTGCGCCACTTTTCTGGCGTTGAATCTGTCGCGGACTTTTTCCGCCGCCTCCTTCGCATCTACCCCGTAATCTGAAAGTTTTGTCGGAACTTTAACTGAATGGAAAAACTCTTCCGTCTTGTTTATTGCCTCGTCAACATCCCTGCCGGGACATCCTGTATCGATGTTGAATATTCTTTTGGCATACCGGAGAAGTTTTTGCTTTTTAAATTCTTTACGGCAGCGCCAGAGAGAAGGCAAGACAACGGCAAGCGACTGAGCATGATCAAGCCCATAAAAAGCGGTCAGTTCGTGTCCGATCATATGGGTACTCCAATCCTGCGGCTGTCCGCAGGCAATAAGGCCGTTCAAGGCCTGAGTCGAACACCACATCAGATTCGCCTTTAGATCATAATCTTCCGGTTCTTCAAAAACGTGCGGGCTCAGTTCCAGAAGCGTGCTGATGACCGCTTCGGCCTGTCTGTCCTGAAGCGGGGCATTATTATCATAAGTCATATATTGTTCCATTACATGCACGAATGTATCCACTATCCCGTTTGCTATTTGTCTCCCCGGAAGAGAATAGAGCGTTTCCGGGTCGAGAATGGAAAACTGCGGATATACAGCCGGACTGGCAAATGCAAGTTTTTCCTGCGTTTTCGCTCTGGATATAACGGAGTTCGGATTCATTTCGGAGCCGGTGGCCGCCAGCGTGAGCACAGTTCCGAAAGGGAGCGCTGATTTCAGGCATTGGCCCCCGGTTTTCAAAATATCCCACGGGTCGGAGCCGGCATACAAGGATGCCGCTGCAATAAATTTTGTCGCGTCAATTACCGATCCTCCCCCGGCGGCAAGCAGAAATGTTATATTTTCACGCTTTATAATTTCAACAGCTTTCATACAGGTTTCATAAAGCGGATTTGCCTCTATCCCCGCAAATTCCGTGATTTTCCTTCCTCCGGCCGCATCAAGTACCTGATCATAAACGCCATTGGCCTTAATAGAGCCTCCGCCGTATATCATCATGATTTTCTTATTTGCGGGAAGCAGTTCTTTCAATTCCGCGATAGAACCTTTTCCGAAAACTATTTTTACCGGATTGCAGTAAACAAAGTTATTCATTCAGCATCCTCCTTCAGCTTTACGTTTTTCATTGCTCTTTATTTCTGTTTGAATGCTGATAATTTAGAACGCTATTACACTTAATGCAAATTATCCGGTTTTCGGGGAGTAGAAAGCGGGCTTCAACCCCCAATAAATTCTCTGCATCAAATATAAGAGCTTATCAACCAATAGAGGAAATGCTATGATGCAGTGCCGGACAGACAGTCGCGCAGTTGAAAAAAATTGGGGATACTGGAAGTATCTACGATTCTTTTTCGACAAGTGAATGGTTGTCCGGCACAAATCAGAGCGTTTTGGGTTATTAGTTGATAAGCTCTAAGGCTGTTGCCTGATTTGGTCAGGGCTTAACGCTTTACAGAATATTTCAACTTTTTCAATAACGCCTTTAAACGCGGTGTTGCCGCCTGCTATATTACCGATAACAACCGGCACCGCGTTTCCGCAGATTTTGCCCCGGGCCGGAGTTTCGTTAAGCAGTTTGCCGTCAATATAGAGCCTGACGGTTTTGCCGTCATAAACGCCCGCAAGCTGGTGTTTCCCGGCAGAAAGCGCCCGGTTCGCTGAAACGGAGTAATTCCCCTTGTCGGTATTTATGATGAATGAAGGCCCCGGCAACGCTCCCGAAAGTCCGCCGTTATGCCCGTAATCGCTGTATTTAAGGACAAACGAGGCATTGCCGCCGGTTGAATCGTAACGCAATACCCGTCCGTGCCCGACTATTTTTCCTGCATTATGATAGGCTTCGCCGTCATGCCAGGGCGCGCAATAAAAATAGCGTCCGTCAAAGATCCCGGCGTTATATCCGACGGTTTTCAACCCCGCTATGTCGGAAACGTCCCTGACTTGCCAATTTGCCGCGGCGGTAAACGGTTTTGTCGTATCATAGCGTATTATTTGGCCGTGGAAGTTCAATTTTTTGTTTTTATCCGTATAAAAAAACGGGATGAAATATACGAATTTACCATCGAAAAACGCGCCGTCGTAACCGAATGCTTTGTTACCGGAAATTTCCCTGACATCAAACGATTCCCAGCTTGTCGCATTTTCGAAATCCCTGTTTATATCATAACGTACCACAGCATTGTTGTCATAAGGCACAAAATAGAGATACTGCCCGTCGAAAGTCGAGCCCACGCAATGTTTCATACCCTGTCCCGCGGCGTCGAAAGCCTGCCAGGCATCAGCGGCATTGAAATTTTTTTCAGTATTATAGCGTACCACGGTATTGAATTTCAGCGGGACGAAATAAACGTATTTACCGGCAAATGCCACCCCGTCAAAGTCCTTGACCGTTTTACCGGGGAAGAATTTTCCAATATCACAGGTTTCATAGCTTTTAATGTCCTTGAAAGCCGCTTTCGTATCATAACGCAGCATAGTTCCGCTTTGCCCGGTTTTGTTGGCGGTTCCCGGCGCAAAATAAACATACCTGCCGTCAAAGCCCGCGCCCTGGTATGATGTTCCCAGTCCGGTTTCAAAAGCCTGCCAACTGCCGGTACTCTTAAAATCGCCCTTGGTATCGTATCTTAAAACCCGCGTATGGTATTCTTTTCCGTCATTTCTAGGCGTGAAATACACATATCTTCCGTCAAAGACGCCGCCGTAAAAGCCTCTGGTTGAAAGCCCGTCCGTATTACCGGCGTCATAAGCCTGCCAACCGGCGGGATCATGAAAACCGCCGTGAGTGTCATAACGCAAAACATTGCCGCTGCGTCCTTTCGTATTATGCTGAGGAGAAAAATAAACATACCTGCCGTCAAATATGGCCCCAAGGAAACCGCCGACGTCCAACCCGTCGGTATTGCCTGCGTCATAAGCATCGAACGCTTCCATGGTTTCATTCACCTGCCATTTGGAAACCGCCGCCTGCATTTTTTCCGCACAAATTCCCTGACTTTCAAGCCAGGCGATTACGGTGAGCTGTTCGCCCGGAGAAAAACTTTCAGCGCTGATTTCTGATTTGTCGTTCTGTTGCCAGCAAATGGCCGGTTCAATGGTTTTATTCTGCATTTCCATACATGCCCCCAATATTATTGTTGTGCTTGTTATAATCGTATATTTAACCCATT
>JAQUOK010000210.1 GCA_028717165.1 Victivallaceae bacterium
CAGGGGGCGATGACAATGCTTTCCAATTTTTTAATCAGGATAATCTTGACGTTTCAGTTCTGGGACCGGTTCAGACTGTAAGGAACGGGCTCAATGGACTGAAGTTTTTAGGCAAGCCGTCACAGACTCCCGGAGGTCGGGATATGCCATTGGGCTCCACTGGCTTATCTGCTTCTCATACCATTAACGGACATTCGATTGTCTTTCGTCTCCGATACGGGAAGTTCAGTTTTCTTTTCTGTGGTGACTTGAACGAGGAAGCAAGCCGTATTCTTGCGGAGAAGCACCAAAAAGGTGAAATCACTCTTCGTTCTGAGGTACTCAAGGTTCCGCATCATGGTTCTGCCGATTTTTCAGGAGAGTTTATCCAAAAAGTTTCCCCGCTTGTCAGCATTGTTTCCAGCGGCGATGAGTCGGCCAGAAAAGAATATATGCACCCGAGGGCAACTTTGCTTGGCGCATTAGGAAAATGTTCCAGAGTAGACGAACCATTAATTTTTGTTACTGAACTTGTCGCCTTTTTCAACATGGAGGGGTGGGCCCGGTTGACTAACAAGAAAAAAGCTTCCCAACGTGGCGATTTTTTTGCATTCAGCCGTACCGCTTACGGTATTGTGAAAACCAGAACTGACGGTTCCCGTCTGCTGGTATATACTGACAGCGGTAAAGCCAATATGAAAGAAGCTTACGCTTTTACGCTTGCAGAAAACGGTTCTGCATCTTTCATCCCGGTCATAAGAGTATGATTCTGAAGAATAGCATAAAAACGATGGGAGAAATATTATGACAATGCAACAAAGCCATATCGAGTCGGTTTACAGTAAAAAAGTACAGAATATATTACAGAACGCAAAAGAGCGTCACAGTCGTGAAATATCAGTCGGAGGCAGAAAGGTATCCGTGCCGGTTCCGTTTCCGTCACCTGCAGACTGGCGCGATCAATGGATATATTTCATTATGGTAGACCGCTTCAATAATCCCGATGCGCCCCCCAGGTACAGTCCATGGGACAGCAAATGCGGCAGTTTTCAGGGAGGTAACATTAATGGAATACGGGCAAAGCTGGATTACCTCAAACAACTTAACATCGGGGCGATTTGGCTTACTCCGATTTTTAAGAATTGTCCCCTGCAGGAGGGGACATATCATGGTTATGGATTTCAAGACCTGCTGTCCATAGACCCCAGATTCGGTACGGAGGATGACGTTCGCAATCTGGTCTATGAAGCCCACGCCAGGAATATTTATGTTATTTTTGATATAGTTCTAAATCATGCCGGAGACGTGTTCGCATATGATGTGAATGGAAGTATTCAGGCGGAAGCGGAATGGTCATACCGGAAGTACGAGGTGAACTGGAGGGATAAGAACGGTATCCCGAATCCGGCTTGGGAACTTGCACCGGCCAACTGTCATTACGATGCCGCCGTTCATCCTGCAGAACTGCGCAATAACGATTATTTCCGTCAGCAGGGGAAACCTGAAAAAATCAGCAGAAAAGGTTATCGGAGCGGTTCTGAACCAAGTGGTGATTTCTGTTCGCTAAAAGAACTTAATACTGGCTGGAGGAAATATGACGACATAAACGGAAACCATTATCCGGTGCGGAATATTTTGATCCGCGCCTATCAGTTAATGATTGCGAAGTTTGACGTGGATGGTTTTCGGATTGATACCTTGAAATATGTCGAACCGGAATTTGCGCGGGTTTTCGGCAATACTATGCGGGAATACGCACTCAGTATCGGTAAAAAAAATTTCTTCACCTTCGGAGAAGTAGCTGATGTAGAATCCAAAATAAGAGAATATGTTGGGCGCGATACCAACAATCCTGAAGATCTGATCGGGGTTGATGCCGCACTTGATTTTCCGCTTTGCGACCGGTTGGGTGATGTAGTCAAAGGGCAAAAATCCCCCTGTGAGCTGGCCGATATGTTCAACAACCGCAAAGAAGTACAAAAGAATTGCTTGAGTTCACATGGTGATGCCAGTCAATATTTTGTTACATTTCTTGATAATCATGACAAGTATAACCGGTTTTATTATGCCGATCCCCGGGAGCCGCATAAATATGATCCGCAATTGACGATGGGCGTTGCCTTGTTATTCGCATTGCAGGGAATTCCATGCATTTATTACGGAACCGAACGAGGTCTCTGTGGTCATGGAGACGCCGACCAGTGTGTAAGGGAAGCTCTATGGGGCAAATCCAACGCTTTTAATGAGGATCATCCTTTTTCCCGAAATATTCGTACCATTGCGGGGCTTCATGCAGCATGTCCGGCACTGCGTTATGGGCGGCAATACTTCCGCCCGGTTGCCGCGCCGGGAGGAGATTTCGGTATATCGCCTTATACTGATGGAGTAGCGGCGTTTTCCCGTATTCTCGGTGATACTGAAATTCTTATTGCCGCCAATACCCAGACGGCGAATGACTGGAGCGGTAATGTCCTGATTGATTTTGCCCTGAGTCCAGACGGGGCGGCTTGGCAGATACTGTACAGCAATATGGATAATCCACAGGCGCCAGGTACGGTTTCGACCATTATGAATGCCAGGGCATTACCGATTACATTGGCGCCAATGGAAATTCAGATTTTGAGTCGCAAAATCCTATGAGAAATGATCAAGTTGAATAAAATTATCTCTTCGCATATTGTTATTGCATGGGTAAAATTTCAGATTGGTTGAGAAGCGCTGAATTACCCGGACAATGTAATTTAGCCGTCACGGAAAATCCTTTTAAATAATTATAGTTCAGTAACGACTGTTATTAATGCGGCGACAGTTGCGCTTCCGGTATTGCCTGTCGGCTGAATAGAGCTATATTATTTCAGCCAACGTCAAAAGGGAGCGTCAATGGGTAAGTCCAGGAAAATGTCTTCAGCCGAAAAAAGCTGGATACTGTATGATTTCGCTAATTCATCCTATGGATTAATCGTCCTGACGACGATCATGCCGATCTATTATAAAAGTCATATTGCCGGGAACCTGCCGGATGCGGCGAGTACGGCCGACTGGGGCTTTGCCAATGCCGCCGCCGGCCTGATCATTGCGCTGCTGGCTCCGGTGCTGGGCGCAGTTGCCGACGTCAAGCGCCAGAAAAAGATGTTCCTGTTCATCTTTCTCTGCCTGGGGGTGCTATTCACCGCCGGATTCAGTTTCATGTCCCAGGGAATGCGCTTGACCACGCTGTTCTTTTACGCAGTCAGTCTAGTCGGATTTGCCGGCGGCAACGTCTTTTACGATTCGTTGCTGGTGGATGTGACGACCAGGCGGCGCATGGACTGGATTTCCGGGGCGGGTTACGCCTGGGGGTACTTGGGCGGAGCGCTTCCGTTTATCCTCTGTCTGGGCCTGATCTGGTGGGGAGACCGGGTCGGTTTGTCGCTGGAAATGATCAGGGGAACGTTCCTGCTTACCGCTGTCTGGTGGGCGGTGTTTTCGGTTCCGGCGCTGAAAAATACCAGACAGAAATATATCATCCGAAGCAGGGAAAAAACCGTCATGCAGGCTTTGCGGAATTTACTGGAGACATTGCGTGAAATTAGCTGCTACCGGAACATCGTGCTGTTTCTGCTGGCTTATTTTCTGTACATCGACGGTGTGGACACGATCATCCGGATGGCAGTGCCGTACGGGAAAGACGCCGGGCTGTCACCACAGATGATGCTGGGCACAATCCTGGGACTGCAGCTGCTGGCGTTTCCGTTCGCGCTGCTGTACGGCAGACTGGCGGAAATTTTTTCAGCCAGGAAAATGCTGTACGTCGCAATCAGCGTTTATATCGTGATCGCTTTTTTCGGCTACCTGATGCCGGATATTCGCAGCCTCGAACACAAATTAACGGTTTTCTTTATTCTGGCGTTCCTGATTTCCACTTCGCAGGGCGGAATTCAGGCGTTGAGCCGCTCTTATTTCGGCAAACTGATCCCGAAAGAACAGGCTGCGGAGTTTTTCGGCTTCTACAATATTTTCGGCAAGTTCGCAACTATCCTCGGCCCGTTGTTGATCGCGCTGGCGGCGCGTTTGCTGGGGCAAGCCAAATACGGCATTTTGAGTCTGGTTTTCCTGTTTGCCGCCGGCGGTATTCTGCTTTATTTTGTCAAGGATGAAAAAAGGAAACAATAAAAAAGTAAAACATCGCTTTTACCGTCGTCGTTACTGAAAACCCTTTTAAATAGGGTTTCCTGAAAAAGTCGGGTTTTAACAAAATATTGCTGATTTGCTTGCCAAAGCCCGATACCGATTTGCAATACCACCAAAATATTGTTCTATTTTCGTATAGCCGAAGTAAAACCCGGCTTTCAGTTGCCTGTAAGATTTCGGGGGCAGCCACCTTTGTTTAATAAAGCCATAAAAAAGTAGCTTTTAAGCTAAATTTTAGATGATAATTATTGTCTTAATTACTTTATTTTGTCATAATTACGTTTTTTATTTAAGTGGCTGACCCCGTTCGAAACGCCGTTCGAAACGTATTACCCTCAATACAATGGAGCAATGGAACATTCCCAAGGTGAGGTTAAACGCGAACTGGATAATTTGATCTGGGAATTCGAAAGTCCGGATACATTTCCATTTGCGGTAAGGCAGGCGGTACATAATCTGAATCATAAACCTCGTCCATCTTTAAAATGGTCATGTTTTCAATGGCAGATGCATGTACCTGTCGTATTCAGCAAACCCTATAGAACCCAAGTGTATCAGGAGGTGAAAAAACTTGCACTTGACATTGCACTCAACATAGAATATAGTGATAAGGACTTGGTGTTGAGTAAATCATGGCGTAAAGCCGTGCAGACATGGCTTCACAGAAATGGTCATATCAACATCAAAAGAAATAGAGAAGTGTTACCCATTTCCAATTAAACCACATCTCGGAATTTGTTTTATATTACAATGATGTGACCTAACAAGGCGCTGCAGCGAACCGCCGATGAGCTCTGCAGTTGACGGTTATGGAACGTGTGAACATCAACTTTGCGAGTCAGGTTCACGGCCCGGCGGTCGCTGAGCTTGGTCGTTAGATGGACCCCTTCGGGGCTTAAGAAAATGAAAGAAGAAATATTAAAATTAATTAGAAATACAATATTAATAGAAAATAATTTATTTCTTGAAAATAAAATCTGGAAACAACCATTAATTAGTTTTATAAATACAAATGATCCTGAGTTTTTAAAAATAAAAAAGATAACACATAAAGATCATTTATTACCAAATGAAATATTGAATAGTGCCCAAAGTATAATTTGCTTTTTTATACCATTTGAAGATGAAATAATTAAAAGTAATATTTCTGATTATTATGCTTCAACAGAATGGGCATTAACTTATATAAGGACAAATAAATTAATTGGAAAAATTGGTAATAATATTGAATTGTTTATGAATAAAGCTGGCTATGAAGTTGGTAAAATACCTGCAACTCATAATTTTAAGAAAGAAATATTAGTTAGTAATTGGTCTCATCGGCATATAGCATATTTAGGTGGATTAGGTTCTTTTGGAATTAATAATATGCTGATAACTGAAAATGGTTGTTGTGGTAGATTTGGAAGTATAGTTACAAATTATTATGTTGAAGATAAAGTAAAAATTGTTGAAGAAAAATGTTTGAATAAAATTAATAAGAGTTGTGGTGTTTGTATAAAAAAATGTATTAGTAATGCATATGAAAACAATGAGTTTAATAAATTCAAATGTTATGAAGTTTGTCTTGAAAATGTGGAAAAGCATAAAGATATTGGTTATGCAGATGTATGTGGGAAATGTTTAGTTGGCCTTCCGTGTTCAAGTAAAGATCCTCACGGTAAATAAAAATTCATCTATCATTCGGGGTCAGCCACCTTTATCATTCTGGGTCTCATTCGGGTCTCATTCGGGGTTCATTCGATTCATTCGGGGTTCATTCGGTTCATTCGGGGTCAGCCACCTTTGTTTAATAAAGCCATAAAAAAGTAGCTTTTAAGCTAAATTTTAGATGATAATTATTGTCATAATTACTTTATTTTGTTATAATTACGTTTTTTATTTAAGGGTGCGCTGACAGAATGATGTAAAATACCATCATGCTCAGGTTTTTTAAACGATATTTTCCCCTAATGGACATACGTGTTAATTTAAGGTCGATTTGCAGGTTAATACGTTTATCCCTGGAAGG
>JAQUOK010000211.1 GCA_028717165.1 Victivallaceae bacterium
TTTATGCATCACTTCAAGAACTGTCGAGTACGGCACTACGCCCATCAGCGAAGCCAAAGTTAAAAAATCACTGTTTCGAAGCTCTCCGATATTAGCCTTGGTTCGCGCCATTCGCAACCTCCTTAAGCTAGGGTTGCGAATAATGTAGCAGTATTATTTCAATATTCAAGCTTTAAATGAGCAGTATTGCGTCTAATTGGTCCGTGCCCGTTTTTTATCCCTGGAAGGGATTTTTAACGTAACCCAAGGCAGCGCCTTGGGGAATCTTATCGGTTCCATGATGTTTCCTGAAGGAGAACTTCAAAATGCGGGTAAGGCATTTGAGATTCCCCTACAGGGAACAGATATGGGGGGGACGGCATTACCCGCCGCGTTGCGGCGGGCTACGCTGAATAACCCTCTCAGGGTTTCAATACCGTGCCGCATCCTTAATTTTCAATTCTTAACATAGTCATCCATTCGGGATTCAATTTTTCCCGGACAAAGGTTACTGGCCGATTACTCGAATGCGGCCGTCCCGCCAAATTTTTTCAGAATGAAAGTTGAAATAATTCCGGGGAGGTGTATAATATTATTATAAACCGGTTTATTTTAGGAAAAATAAAAAAACCGGTCAAAAACCCAGAACCAAAGGTTATTATCATGAGTAAGGTAATTAGTGTTGCTATCGGCGGTTTCGGACGGAGCGGCTGCAACATTCACGCCAACTGGCTGAAAAACGATCCTGAAAAATTTAAAATTGTCGCGGTTGCCGACCAGATAGCCGAACGCCGCAAGGATGCGGTTGAAATGTTCGGCTGCGAAGTTTTCAATGACTATAAAGATATGCTTAAGAACGTAAAATGCGACTTGTTCGTCAACGCGACTCCAAGCCGTCTCCATGTCGAAGCTACTTTGCTGGGATTCGAAAAAGGCTTCAACGTTCTGACCGAAAAGCCCTCGGCGACGAACCTGGCGGATTTCGACAAAATCGTCGCCGCCAGCAAGAAAGCCGGAAAACTGCTTTATCCTTTCCAGAATTCGCGTTTTTATCCGTTTTTCCAGAAAATACAGGAAATTATCAAATCCGGAGTATTGGGAGAACTGGTCTATATCCGCAGCAACTGGAGCGGCTTTGCCCGTCGTTGGGACTGGCAGACTCTGCAGGATGAACTGGGCGGCAATCTGCTGAATACCGGGCCGCACCCGGTTGACCAGGCGATTGTGCTTTTCGGGGATAAATATCCTGAGGTATTCTGCCGCATGTTTGCCGACCACCCGTCCGGAGGGGATGCTGAAAACTTCTGTATAACCACGCTTTACGGTAAAGGCTGCCCGACCATTGAAGTCGTCTTGAACTCATTCCAGGCTTACCCGCAAGGCGATATGTACAATATCAGCGGCACCTGCGGAGGGCTTACCGGCGGTCCGGCCGGGCTGAAATGGAAATATTTCAAACCGGAAGACAATCCGCCCCCGCCGTTATGGGAAAACTGGTCCGAAAACCGCAAGTATTGCAGCGAAACCCTTTCCTGGTATGAGGAAAGCTGGGAATACAATGATAAAAACAGCAATGAAACCGGCTTCAGCGGCATGGTGCGTTCGCTGTACAATAACCTCTACGATGTCATGGCCAACGGCGCTGAACAGATCATCAAAATAGAGCAGGTCCGCCGCCAGATCCATGTCATGGAGCAGTCGCACCTGCAAAATCCGCTGCCGAAACGCAAATAAGCGCCTTACTGTCATCTCAATACGGCCGGGGTACTCTATATGCAGTTCCCCGGCCGTATACTGTCTTTCTTTCCGTTTAGACTTTGACTTGAAAACTTTACGGCTGTATATTCCGGGATTATCAATCATCATTTTGCAGAGACTATTATAATGAAAGATTCAATCCGGGAAATAATAATAAAAATGGGCGAAGACCCGAACCGGCAGGGATTAATCGACACTCCGGAACGGGTCATGAAAAGCATGGAATTCCTGACCCGCGGCTACAAGGAAAATCTTGAGGATATCGTTAACGGCGCTTTGTTCGATGCGGAATCCGATGACATGGTCATCCTGAAAAACGTCGAGTTTTACAGCATGTGCGAACATCATATGCTGCCGTTCCTGGGCAAATGCCACATCGGCTACATACCCCGTAAAAAAATCCTCGGAGTCAGTAAACTGGCGAGAATCGTCGACATGTTTTCGCGCCGACTGCAGATACAGGAACGCCTGACCCGGCAGATCGCCGAGACCATCCATAAAACCCTTGACGCCGAAGGCGTCGGCGTGGTTATGGAAGCTCAGCATTTATGCATGGTCATGCGGGGCGTGGAAAAACAGCATTCGGTAATGACCACCTCCCGGATGCTCGGTTCCTTCCGGCCCGAAGGCGCCACCCGCAACGAGTTCCTCAAACTGATTAGCTGACGGAATATTTTATGCGCGCTTTAATCCAGAGGGTCAGCAGCGGTTCCGTTGCAATATCCGGCAAAACGGCTGGAAAGATCGGCCGGGGGCTGGTCATCCTGCTTGGAATTACTCATAAAGATACGGAAGATGAGGTAAAATATCTTGCTGAAAAATGCGTTAATCTGCGGATATTCTGCGACGAAGCCGGAAAAATGAACCTCTCGCTGCATGATATTGCGGGCGAAGCTCTGATCATTTCGCAGTTTACTTTGTACGGGGATGCCGCCAAAGGGCGCCGGCCCGGCTTCAGCGAAGCGGCGCGCCCGGAACATGCCATCCCTCTTTATGAAAGTTTTATCAAAGCGGTGCGGAACCGCGATATAAAGGTCGCCACGGGCGAATTCGGAGCTTCCATGCTCGTTGACATTAAAAATGACGGCCCCGTAACCCTGATGCTGGAATCGAAATAAATTATGGCGAAGAAAAAAAATATAGTTATTCTCGGGTCAACCGGTTCGATCGGTACGAACGCGGTAAGGCTCGCGCTTGAACACCGGGATTTGTTCAACGTCGTCGGTCTTGTCGCCCGCAACAGCGTAGACGTTCTCGCCGCTCAGGCCCGGAATCTGAACTGTAAAACCCTTATTACGACGGATGCGGCCAGGCATGGCGCGTTGCGGGAAGCCGCTCCCCCGGGCTGTAAAGTTCTGAGCGGCGCCCAGTCCGTCCGGGAACTGGTTCTTAGCAGTGACGTGGATTTAATTCTCTGTGCCATCATCGGTACGGGCGGGCTTCTGCCGGTAATTGACGCCCTGCGCGCCGGAAAAACCGTGGCCCTGGCCAGCAAGGAAGTAATGGTAATGGCCGGAGAACTGGTCTCCCGCGCGGTTCGGGAAGGCGGCGGGGTGCTTATCCCGGTGGACAGTGAACACAGCGCGGTTTTCCAATGTCTTGCCGGAAACCGGAAAAGCGAACTGAACAGAATAATCCTGACCTCAAGCGGCGGTGCTTTCCGGGACTGCACGGAAAGTGAAATCGCTGCCGCCACTTGCGAACAGGCCCTGGCCCACCCCACCTGGGATATGGGCGCCAAAGTTACTATTGACTCCGCCAGCATGATGAATAAAGCGCTGGAAATCGTCGAAGCCGGTTACCTGTTTAATCTTCCGCCCGAAAAAATCGATGTAATCATCCATCGGGAAGCCGTCATCCATTCGATGATCGAATTCGTCGACGGCTGCATACTGGCGCAACTGTCGGAACCGGATATGTATTTCCCGATACAATACGCGATGTTTTACCCGGAACGTATTCCCAACCGGATGAAACCGCTGGATCTGTCCGAGTACGGGACATTAAGTTTTTCAAAGCCGGACAGGAAAAAAATACCGTCCCTGGATTTCGCTTATGAGGCCTTGCGCCGGGGAGGTACCATGCCGGCGGTCATGAATGCCGCGAATGAGGTTGCGGTGGAAAAATTCCGCAAAGGAGGGATTGCCTTTCCGCAAATATGGACTATCATAGAAAAAGTCATGAGACTGCATAAAACGGCGGAACAGGATGCCGTTGAAACGGTTCTGGAAGCGGACGCCTGGGCGAGGGAAAGCGCCGAAAATATTTTGAAATCTATATGAATTTTGTTATTTGGGAGTCGGCAGCGGGGTTCATAAAAATTGATGCGAAGCATCTTGGGAGTGCGCAAGTCCTCTTACGCTTTTAAATTTGCGCGTGTTGCTGATCCGGATCCAGAAATTTAAAAGCGGCGGAGGGCCGCCGCTGTCCAAAGAGCCTTCCGGCTCGGGAAAAAGTCCCGGCAAAGCCGGTTAAGTTCAAGATAAAATCTGTTATAAATCAGGAGTGTGAATGGAAGCTTTTTTAAATATCCTTGAAGTCACAGGCTGCGTACTGTTCGTTATTTTTTTCCTCGGGCTCTGTGTCTTCGTGCATGAACTGGGACATTTTCTGACCGCAAAATTCTGCGGGCTGCATGTAAACGCTTTTTCCCTCGGCTTTAAAAAAGCCTGGGGTAAAACCGTCAACGGCGTCGATTACCGCATCGGCTGGCTGCCTTTCGGCGGCTACGTCGACATACCGCAGATTGATTCAACCGAAGTACCCCATACCGCCGACGGTAAAGAACTGCCCCCGGCGAAACCGGTACACCGGTTGCTCAGCGCGTTTGCCGGGCCTTTTTTCAATATTATTTTCGGCTTTGCGCTGGGTTGTGTGGTGTGGTATATCGGGGTACCTCAGGACAGCCCGAAAATGCGGGAAATAACCGTCGCGTCCATTGATAAAGCCGGCCCTGAATATAAAGCCGGGCTGCGCGAAAACGACCGGATTTTCAAAATTAACGGCAAAACCTTTTTCTGTACCTGGAAGGAATTCGTCTTTAAGACCATCCTGACGCTGGGCGAAGTCAAGCTGGACGTGAAACGCGGCGGCCGGAAACTGGCAGTCTCCTATATTCCGGAACAGAACCCGCATGCGCCGGAAACCATGAAATTCGAGAAAATGCCCTGGCCGTATTTTGAACCCAAAATCCCCATCGAGATGTTCCCTGAAAAAGACTCCCCGGCCGCCAAAGCCGGGATGAAGCCGGGCGATACCATCGTCAGCATTAACGGCATAAGAATCGAGAATTACGACATATTTTTCGCCATAATAAACTATTCCAGGGGTAAAACCCTGAATCTGGTCGTTAACCGTGACGGCAAAAATATCGAACTTGCCCCGATAATTCCGGTGCTTCATAAGGAAGCTATGGAGATACTGAAGGACGTTTACCGCATAGGCGTATTCTTCGAACCCGGAACCGCTCCCCTGAAAGTGCTGATGGCCTCTCCCGGTTCCCCCGCCATGCGCGCCGGGATCAGACCGGGTGATATTTTTGAAAAACTCAACGGGAAGGCAACTCCCGATTTCGACGTTTTCCGCGAACTGCTCAAACCGCTTAAAGATACGCCTTTCACTCTGCAGGTCAAACGCGGAGCTAAAACCCTGGATATAAAGCTGGCGGCGGAACAGCAGAAAATTTATTCTATCGGTGTCAGTCTGATAATCCTTGATCATCCGACGCCGTGGCAGCAGTTCGTAAACGTGCTTGATATGAGTTACCGTTCTTTGTGCGGACTCGGCGTATTCTTCATGAACAAAGCCGGCGCCACCAAAACCCAAAGCGCGATAAAGCCGAGTAATCTCAGCGGCCCGATAGGCTTGGCGAAAACCCTTTACCGGTCGGTACAGGCCGGTTCGATAAATTTCGGACTGTATTTTGTCGTACTGCTGTCGTTCGCCCTGGCAGTCTTTAACCTCCTGCCGCTGCCCGTGCTTGACGGCGGCCATATGACCCTGGCGCTGATCGAAATAATTATCCGCAAACCCATCCATGAAGGAGTCGTCAAGGTTATAACCGTCATTTTTGTTTTCATCCTGATAACCCTGATGATATACGTCTCGTATTTTGATATTTTAAGAAGCATGCCGGCCGACTGGCAGCAAAAGCTGGATCCCAGACAGGATTCCGGAAAAACTCCGAAAATCGAGCAGAAGAATGGAGAAAAGACGCCTCTCACGACAGATAAAAATCGGTAGCGTCGCGGTTGGCGGCGGTGCTCCGGTTTCCGTCCAGTCGATGACCAATACCGATACGCGCGACGTCCGGGCAACCCTTGCGCAGATCGGCATCCCTGGCTTCGCCGGGACCGTTGACGACGCAGCCCATTACTGCGATTTTCTTCAGTTTTATTTTCTTGCCGGAAGCC